>SHUN01000028.1 GCA_009697495.1 Bryobacterales bacterium
TCGACTGCCTGCTTCTTGAATTCCACGCTGTGGCGCCGCCACTTTGCCATCGCTAGACCTCCCGTTTAATGCAATGTGTGTTCTTTCAGCGTGTCCCACTTTAGGGGGTCAGTCCATCAGCGGGGTTCACATTGTTCCATCGGCGTTGATCAGCGTTCATCAGCGGCACGATTCTCCTCTTCGATTCACCGGATATTGTCAATTCCTAATTGGGGACACCACACTAGTGCTTGTTCTTCGCGTAGTGCTGGCGAAGCAGATCTTTGCCATAGTCATTCCCATTCGGTGTGCGAATGACGACGTGAACATGCTCCTGATTCGGCCCTTGATCTTTCATGATGGAGCGCAACCCAGCCGGCCGCTGATGGTCGAATTCAATCAGTATCACAGGGCTGTGAATGCGGTAATAAAAGACACTCGTGTCGCCGGTCCCGCCGATCCAGGCGAACCACGTATTGTCTAAATGCTTCTCCACTTCGGCCAGCTTTACCTTCGCGTGTCCGGCGTCCATGTTGCTGATGTACTTAGCGGCCAACGCGAACAGGGCCTTCTTCTGCGGCGCCGTCATGTCCGCGCCGCGCAGCCCGGCATAATCCAACACGACGTTATCCTTAAACGCCTCGCCCACGTTGTTGTTCGCCGGTTTCGCCACTTCCAACACGGCCTTCTTCTTCTGCCCGTCGTCCAGCGCCCGCACCAGCGCCAATCCCATTTTCGGCTCTTCCTGCAAAATGGACGTGCCCTTGTATTTGCCGATCGCCGCTATCACCGGTTCCGACCCGACAAACACTGGCGACATCACCACCTGATCGCCCAGCACAAAGTAATTGACGATCAAATGATGCCCGTCAATCTGCCAGCCCCACGGTTTGTCCTTAGACGGCTCGCCCATGATCGTGAAATGGTAACGCCATTCGCCGTATTCGACGAAGTTATTGTTATTCATCTCGCCCAGCGTCTCATTCAACTTCATGATGTCGCGTGATAGCTTTAACCCGTCCGCGCTAAGCGACGCCCGCAGCAGTCCAAACCCCAGTTCCCGCTGCTTCTCATTCATCTCCAGAAAACTCACGCCTTGCCGGATGTAGAAGTGCTGATTCATCCATTTGCGCCATTCCGGATCGTCCACGGGGAACTTCGTCTTCGTCCGCTGTTCCGCCGTCAATCCGGCCAGAAACGCCACGGCCGCTTTTCGCACCGGCTCCGTTGAGACACCCGATGACTGGACCTTGAACAAATTCGGCTCCACCGTTCCCTTCGCCGTCACGCCGCGGAACGGTTCGGCCAACCCCGCCAATTCCGACTTCGCCGTCATCGCCCGGAATCGATCCTGCACGTCTTGCGAAAATGCCACAAGTACAACCACTCCCAGCCAGCCAATGAATCGCTTCATGGCCCCTACTCTAACAAATGCAGCGGGTTCACAACCATCATGCGCCGCACATCGTCGGCCGAAAAGCCGGCCGCGCGGATCTGCTCGGCGAATAGCGTCATGCCCTCCACCGGCGGCGGCGTGTCCGGTTGCCCCAGGCCGGAAGCCAGCACTGTTGAGTCTACGCCCACGTCGCTCACGGCTTTCACAATCGTCTCCATCGGCACGCTGCCGCAACGCGCTGTTGTCGAGACGAAGCAGCGTTCAAACATCACGCCGTAGCGCGCCAGATCCTTTTGCAGTTCGATGGGATAAAACGTCGGGCCCCATTCCGGATGCGTCACCACCATGCGCCGCACGCCCTGCATGTAGGCGTAGCGGATCAGCGCCGCGCCCTCCTCCGGACTCAAATGGCCGGTTCCCAAAATGGCGTTCGAATGCCCCAATAAGATCACGATCTCTTTTACGTGGTGCCGGATTTCGCCATGCGCGTCGAATACCGTCAAACCCCCATGGCCGCCCTCCCGCACTTTGTGGTTGTGAGCGGACTTGGTCGGCATCCAAACTTCGCGCGCGCCCAACTGGAGCGCCACTTCCACGGCGGCAACGTTGAATCCGCCCACGCTGTCGTTCAGCACGATCCCGCCATGCACCGCAATCTCCGGCACGATCTTCCCCGCCAGATAAGCGCGGTCCATCGTCGGCACAAAATGGTTTTTCAACAGCAACGCGCTTAACCCGCCGCGCGCCGCCTCCCGCGCCAGATCGATATCGTCGAAGCGCCGCGGCACAACGTCCGGCGCGCTGTGTACGTGTAAATCCGCCGCGCCGCGCAAGTACTCAGGCAATCCGCTCATTGGATGTTACCCTCCATGCCGCCCATGTGGCGACGGCTCCCGCGATTGGTACCGCTAGAAAAGGAATAGCATAACTTGAGGTTGACGCGGTCACCGCGCCCACGCCGCTCATCGCCAATGCGCCGAATAATGACCCGCTTCCGCCCAACAGTCCCGCCGCGGTCGACAAGTGTTGCTCGGAGACCTCCTGCGCCAGCGTCAGATACATTGCAATCCAAACTCCGCAGGCAAAGTTGCATACGATCAGGGCACCGATCATCACCGCTGTTTCCGGCCGCTGCGCTAACAGGAACGCCGGCGTCAACAATAGCGTCGCCAGCACGCAAACGGCGCGCCTCGCCGAGGCTTGCGTCAGCCCTCGCCTGATTAGGACCAACACCATCACGCCGCACAACAGATAACCAAGATCCAGGCCAAGAAACACCGCCGTCAGTATCTTGGCCAGCGTTGCCGCGTCGCGGATTCCGTAACTCTGCGCCAGATAACTCGGCGTCCAATTCACGAAGAAATAGAGGCACGGATTCATTAAAGAAGTGATCACAAACGCCAGCCAGAACGAGCGGAGCCGAAGAATCTCGCGCCACGCCGTCATCGGCGCCACGCCTCGCGCGCTCGCCTCTCCAAATGGAATTCGCGCGCTCACCGGCACCCACGCCGCGAACCACAAAAGCCCCAGCGCGCCCACCGCCACGAACGCCGCCCGCCATCCGTACCAGGCAGCTAATCCCAGTATCAGCGCCGGCGCCACCAACGCGCCCACCGACGTTCCACTGGTGAATAGCCCGTTTCCCAGCGCTCTTTCCGCCGGTGGCATCACTCGCGAAACGATTCGCAGCGCCCCCGGCCAATTCCCTGACTCCATCAGTCCCAGCAACACTCGGAATCCAAAAAGCATCGCGAATCCGGTTGACAGTCCCGTCAACGCCGAAACCAGACTCCACGCCACCACGCCGCCCCCGTACAGCCATCGCAACGAGTACCGGTCCATCGCCAACCCGGCCGCAAACTGCCCGACCGTATAACTCCAGTAAAAGGCCGAGAACAAGTAGCCTAACTGGAGGTTGTCCAGGTGTAACTCGGCCTGTAACCGCGGCGCCAGCACGCTCAGTGTTTGGCGGTCCAGATAGTTCAGCGTTGTGGCTAGAAATAACAACGAGCACAGCGTCCATCGCAGACCCTTGCCCGGCGCGATCATTCCGCGTCCTCGGACTGTCAATGTATCCATCTCGTGATAGACTATCCGTCTAATCGCTTATGAGCAAGTTTTTTGTCGGCGTCACCCCGGATTTCGCCATCGAGGCAAAAGGGCTTTACGAAGCCCAACTGGCAGCCAAACTCACCGCCGCCAACATCGAATGGGAGTTGATGCCGGAGCTGCCGGGCAACGCAGTGACCCCCGAAATTGCCGACCGTTACGACGCCATTTTTGCGCTCGCCTCCTGGTTTCGCGCCGATGGCGTGCAGGGCTGCCGCCGTCTGGCCGTCATCGCCCGCTGGGGCGTCGGTTATGATCGCGTCGACACACAGGCCCTCACCGCGAACGGTATCGCCCTCGCCATTACGCCCAACGCCGTGCGTACTCCCGTCGCCGAGGCGATCTTCACGCTGATGTTCGCCGTGGCTAAGAATTTGCGTTTGCAGGACCAGGTCACCAGGGCCGGCAAATGGCGCGGCGATCTGCCGCGGATGGGCGTCAATCTACGCGGCCGCGTGCTCGGCTCGGTCGGCTGCGGCAACATCGGCAAGGAAATGTTCCGCCTCGCCAAGCCCTTCGGCTTCTCTCGCCTCATCGCTTTTGACCCCTTCTTAAAACAGGAGCAAGTGGACGATCTGGGCGTTGAACTTGTCCCGCTCGACACTCTCATGCGCGAGTCCGATTTCGTCACCGTCAACGCCTTTCTCAACGAACAAACAACGGGCCTCATCGGCGAGCGCGAACTGCGCCTGATGAAGCCGAATGCCTATTTCATCAACACCGCCCGCGGTCCCATCGTCGATCAAGCGGCCCTCATTCGGCTCCTGCAAGACCGCGCCATCGCCGGCGCCGGCATCGACGTCTACGAAACCGAGCCCCCGCCGAAGGACTGCCCGCTGTTCGAATTGGATAACGTAATCCTCACCCCGCACGCGCTTCCGTGGACCGAAGAGATCGCGCGCGACAACAGCCTGGAAGCCTGCGACAACATACTCGCCGTTTCCCGCGGCGAAGCGCCGCCAGGTCTCGTGAACAAAGCCGTCCTCGATAATCCCCAATTTAAAGCCAAACTCGCCGCCCATGAAGCCCAATAAGTTCAAACAATCCATCGCCGCCACCGGCACCGCCGCCGGCCACATGATCAGCGATTTCGGCACCCGCAACATCGCCCGCATCGTCGCCGCCGCCGAACCGGATTTCGTCATGATCGACATGGAGCACACCGGCTACGACACTGAGCGCATTGCCGACCTCTGCGCCTGGTTCCGCGCCACTGATATTGCGCCCATGGTCCGCGTGCCGCAGGGGCTCTACCACTTCTGCGCCCGCACGCTGGACGCTGGCGCGCTGGGCATCATGGTGGCCAATGTCGAAACCGCCGCGCAGGCCAAAGACATCGTCGACGCCTGCAAATACGCGCCTCTCGGCCGCCGCGGCGTGGCTCTTGGCGGGGCGCATAATGACTTCGTTATGCCCGATCCCGCCGAGTATTTCCGCTACGCCAATGACAACACCACCGTCATTACAATGATCGAATCGCCCATCGGCGTGGCCAATGTCGATGCCATCGCGGCCACGCCCGGCGTTGAAGTTCTCTGGGTCGGCCACTACGATTTGACGCAAGCCATGGGCATCCCCGCGCAGTTCCAGCATCCCGATTTTCTGGCCGCGCTTGATGCCGTCATCGCCGCTGCCCGCCGTCATGGAAAACAGGCCGGCATTCAGCCCGGCCGCGTCGAAGACGCCCAGCAGTGGCGCCAAATTGGCTTCAACGTGCTGAGCTGGGGAATTGATTACGCCGTTTATCGCGCCGCCCTCGTCAGCGGCGTCAGCGAGGTCCGCAATATACTCAAGGGATAGTGGAATATCCCGTTGTGGATGGCCGCGTCCAACTGCTGTTCCTACTCGCCGATTCTGAAAAAGTGGTTTGCCGAACAGCTCCTCACCACCGCCCACGAACTTCAGGTCGGCGGGCGAATTCAACTCACTCCTAAAGGCCCGATCCGGTGACTGCATTCAGATGCTTTCGGTCTCGCTGTATCCGGAGCCGTGTGCCGATGCCCAACCGCCGCCAACTCCCGCTATGCCACTGAAATCTCGGAACTCGGAGAAATCATTCCCCCAAATGGCGTTAGCCGCGGCTTCAGCTTCCAACTCACCGGAGACGGCAAAACCTATCAAATCGCCGCCGTCCCCAAACTTACGGCGTCACCGGCCGCCAGTCTGTCTACTCCGGCCAAACCTTGATGATCCGTGCCGCCGATGGCCCGCAAGGCGCCTCCGCCTCCAGCCCCGAGATACGCTAACTAAATGCCCGACACCATTTCTCTGCGCCCGGCGGTCCCTCATGACATCCCTCAAATTCTTGCGTTCATTCAAGGCCTCGCCGAATACGAAAAACTCGCTCACGCCTGCGTCGCCACCGAAGAATCCCTGCGCCAAACCCTCTTCGGCCCCCGCCCCTTCGCCGAAGTCATCATCGCCGATTGGAATGGCGAGCCCGCCGGCTTCGCGCTATTCTTCCATAACTACTCCACTTTCCGCGCCCGCCCCGGCATCTATTTGGAGGACCTATATGTCGATCCGTCCCTCCGCGGCCGCGGCATCGGCAAAGCCCTTCTAAAAGAACTCGCCGGCCTCGCCGTCCAGCGCGGCTGCGCCCGCCTGGAATGGTCTGTACTCGATTGGAACTCCCCCGCCATCGAGTTCTATGAATCTCTTGGCGCCGAACCCCAAGAGGAATGGACCATCTTTCGCCTCACCGATGAATCCCTGCATCGCTTTACCGCTTCGTCGACGCCAGCCAATGCACCAATACCGTAATCGACTTCGCCCGCTCACTCGTGCCCACCGTATAAATCAAGAACCGCCGCCCATCCGCCGATAGTACATACCGCTGCCGGAATGGATTCACGGCGGCGGGAGTCTTCGCTTGGAACAGCTCCGCCGACTTTCCCGGATCGCCGTTACGAAACGGCACCACCATCAACATTGAGGAATCCATCCAAAACACGAGATACCGATTGGTCAGCTCACCATTCACGCTGACCGGGGGAAAGTTATGCGCTCCAAACACGTTGTGTTTCTGCTGGACGACCTTGGCGTTTCCAAGACGCACAGCCGACCCTACGTTTCCAACGACAACCCGTATTCGGAAAGCCAGTTTCGTAGTTTGAAATATAGGCCCGGCTTCCCTGATCGATTCGGCTGTATTCAGGATTGCCGCGCCTTTTGTCAGGAATTCTTCGCCTGGTACAACGACCAACATTGCCATTCCGGGATCGCGTTACTGACGCCCGCCATGGTTCACTTCGGCCAGGCCCAGCGCCAACTCATCATGGATGCCGCCTATCTGGCTCATCCGGAACGGTTTGTCCGCAAAGCTCCGGTCGTCAACCCGCTCCCGGAAAAAATCTGGATCAATAAGCCCGACTGATCGACTACTACAGAAAGGAAAACGCATTCAATGATTTCGCCGAGTGTCTCAAAGTTCTTGACACGCAGCGCGGCGCGGACCTGTTGCTGTATACCCGAACGAAGGTCTTAAACAACGAACTGGAGGAGGCGTTCCGGCGGTGGTATCCGCAGTTCCGCCCTAAATCGGCTTGACCCCGGCCTTGTGCTACTTTCTTTGCGTTTGCCGATCCCGAGTGATAGTCTTTCTGCTGCGGATGAAATCGTTTTAACTGGAGATGCAGATGCTTATGCGAAGCCGGGTGTCCCTGGTGTTACTGGTAATGATTGCCAGCTCCCTTCCTGGAGCGGCTCAGACGTTTGGAGAGATAACCGGCACCATCACGGACTCGACCGGCGCGGCCGCGGCAGGCGCCAGCGTCACGTTGTTGAATACGGCCACCAGCCAGGCGCGCAAGGTGGATACGAATGAGGCCGGAAACTACACGATCCCGTTCGTGCCGCCGGGCCTTTACGAAGTGCGCGTGCAGAAGGACGGCTTCAAATCGGTTACGCGTCCCGGCGTGCGCGTACAATTGCTGACTCGGTGCGGGTGAACTTCGCAATCGAAGTGGGCAGCGTGACGGAGTCGATTGAGGTGCGCGGCGGAACGTCGCTGCTGGCGGCGGAGAACGCCTCCGTCGGCACGGTGATCGACAATCGGCGGATCGTGGAATTGCCGCTCAACGGCCGCAACTATCTGCAGATGGTGGCGCTGAGCCCGAACGTCTCCGCTGAGCAAGGCGCGGGCGGCGAGGCGGCGGCGCGTAAGGGGGGGACGCGAACGGAAAAGTCCATTTCGGTGGCTGGCTCCCGGAATCAGTTCAATCACTACACACTCGACGGTCTGGAAAATACCGATATGAGCTATAACCTCTATGCTCTCCAACCGTCGATCGACGCGCTCCAGGAATTTAAGATCGAGACCGGGGTCTATTCCGCTGAGTTCGGCCGGGGCGCGGTGCAGATCAACGTGGCAACGAAGGCGGGAACCAACGACTACCACGGTTCGGCATTCGCCTTTGTTCGTAACGACAGCTTCGACGCCAAGGAGTATCGTCAAGTGGGCAACAAGAACCCGTTCGTGCGCAATCAATTCGGTTTCGCGCTCACGGGCCGGCTGATTCGCGACAAGTTGTTCTACATGTCGAACTTTGAATCCCTCCGCGAGACCAAGACGCTGCAAGGGTTGTCCAACGTCGCGCCAGACCGGATGCGCGCCGGCGACTTCTCGGCCTCCGGCCGCAACATCTATGACCCGGCTTCGCGCACCTTCACCACCGACGCCGCTGGAAATCCGCGTGCTGTCGCGGCGTTGCAATACCCCAACAACGTGATCCCAGCCAGCCGCTTCAACCCGATTGCCACCAAGCTGCTGGAGTTCTATCCAAAGGCGCAGAGGCCGGGTGATGACATTCTTAACAACCACACACGGCAGCGCGAACGGCCGATCACCTGGGAGCAGTTCAATCAGCGGCTGGATTATCTGCAGAGCACCAGTTCCACCTGGTTCGGCCGTTTCAGTTGGAGCGATGAGGACTTCAAGGATATCGCCTCGTTCGAGGATCAGGAGGCAAACATCCTGACGAAAACCAACCAGGCGCTGCTTAGCAATATCCGCTCGTTCAGCCCAACGATCGTCAACGAATTCCGCGCCGGGTGGACGCAGTTCAACAACGACCAACAACGCTTCTATGCCTTTAAGCGGGATGTGACAAAGGAGCTTGGCATCATTGGATTACAGTCGCCGGTCGAGCTCTCCTACGGCACGCCTTCGGTGGGGCTCGGGCTCGGGCTCACCGGCTTCGGGGAACAGGGCAACGGCCCTTTTGTGGGCCGCACGTCCATCTTCCAGTGGCTTGACAACATGAGTGTCATTCGCGGGAATCACTCCTTCCGGTTTGGCGGCGAACTGCGCCGTGACCGTTACAATGAAACCGGCAACGCATTTACACGCGGCAGTTTTGGCTTCAGCGGCAACGCCACGCAGAGCCCGGCCCAGCGTGGTGTCACCGGCCATCCCTTTGCCGACTATCTGATTGGCGAAACATCTTCGCCAACGCGAGCGCGGACATTTTCGAACGGTCTGTTTCGCGCCACTGTGTTCTCGCTCTATTTCCAGGACACGTGGAAGATCACGCCCAAGCTGACCGCCGAACTGGGTCTGCGTTACGAAAACACACCCACTTACCATGACAAGTATCGCGGCCTGATCAACGTCTACATTTACGATTCCGGCGTCTATGACGGGAAGCTTGTGCCCGGGGCCCGCGTGCCGCTCCTATTTCGGAACGGCAAAGGCGACTTCCATGAAGGTCTGCCATTCCGCTTTCATGATGGCAACCCCACGGCGTCCGGCGACGACATTGCCGGGCGCGGAACGGTGCGCCGTGACAACAACGATTTTGCGCCCCGTGTCAGCTTGGCCTATCGCCCATCAGACAAGTGGACCGTGCGAACGGGCTTCGGTATGTTCTACGTGCAGGACATTGTGGAGGCGCGTTTCGACTTGACCCGCAATGTCGGCGGCCGCTCCCAATTCACCGCGGACTCCGAGCGTCCCGATTCAAACCTGAGCGACCCGTGGCGGAATGAAGGCGGCCGATGCACGGGCTGGAGCGGCCCCTGCCAAGGCCCAACTTTTACGCTGGCCAACAACACCAACCGCCGCACGCCTTACCTTCTGCAATGGGTGTTCAACGTCCAGCGGCAGCTAGGCGCCGACACCGTGCTCGAGGCTGGTTATATCGGCAATGGCGGCCATAAGCTGGAATTGCTGCGCGTCTGGAATCAGCCGGTTTTGCGAACCGGGCCGAATGACGCTCGAACCCTTCTGCAACGGTCGCCTTTTCCGGCCTACGGCTTGATTCAAACCCTGGATAATCACGGCAACTCCGGCTACGATGGCCTCGGATTAAAGGCCACGCGCCGTTTTGCCAAGGGCCTCACGTACCTGGCGGGGTTCACTTGGTCAAAGGCAATGGATCAGGGTAGTTCGGTCCGCAACAATACGGGCGAGAACCAGTTTGCGACGGATAACTACAACCTGCAACGGGAGCATGCGCTCTCGCAATTCCACAACGGACAGCGGTTCGTTAGCTCCGTACTCTATGAACTGCCATTCGGGAAGGGCCAGAGATTTATCAACGCCGGTGGCGTCCCGGACAAACTGCTCGGCGGCTGGCAATTGGGTACCATCCTGACTCTCTCCAACGGCACGCCGATCAATGTAGGGCAGATCGGCGACCGGCTGCAGATCGGCACGCCGAACGTTCCGGATGCCACTGGCATTAGCCCGATCCCCACGAACCGGTCGCTTGACAAGTTTTGGGAGATTGCCGCCTTCGATTCCTCCAACCCGGAGTTACTCTATCGTTACGGGAACACCGGGCGAAATCTGTTAACCACGCCTGGGCTGAAGCAGTGGGACTTCTCGTTGACCAAGAAAACACAGATCCGCGACGGGCATTCTTTCGAATTCCGGTTTGAGGCGTTCAACTTCCCGAATTATCCGAACTTCAATGCTCCGGCCAATAACCCACAGCAGCCGACTACTTTCGGACGCATCACGACCGCACGGACGATGCGCGAGATGCAGTTCGGCTTCCGGTATACGTTTTGATGGGATCGGCTTCAAGGGGGGGAACTCTGGTGGAGCAATTCCGTTTTATCCACCGGGGCCGAGTTCATGGCTTTGTGTGGCCGCAACTTGCCAGCGAGTGCTCCACGCTGAGTGAATCGGAGCGGATGGAAGGGGGCGGAGGCACTTGGCGCGGCGGCGGGAAAGCTGCGGCCCGCGCTTAGGGGCCCAACGCCGATGCGGCCGTGCGGTACGCCATCCACGCGAAGAAGGTGGGCGCGGATGCGATCATTTCCCTGCCACCGGTTGATGAGAAAGATCCGAAGGAACCCGGCCACGTTATCGTAGGCGAAACTCCCCGCGTCCACCCACGTCGTCACGCCAGAGCGCGCCGCCACGGAGTCCGCTTCAATCCCCGGAACCGATCCGCCGCCGTAATAAATATGCGTGTGCAAATCCACCAGTCCAGGGACCACATAAAGTCCGCGGGCATCGATCACTTCGCGTGCTTTTTCCGCCGGGAGAGAACTCTCGATCGCGGCGATCTTCCCATCCCGGATCGCCACGTCGGCACGCGCCTTGTATCCACTCGCAGGGTCGCGAACCTCTCCGTTCCGAATCAGAATGTCATAGGGCCGTTCCGCGGTCTGGCCGGGAGCAGTGCCGGCAACCGCCAATCCAGCCGATGCCGTAACGATTTGACGCCGAGTTATCATTGCCGAGCATTCTACCGCTTTTACCGCCGGGCCGCCTGTACCTGGACTGCCCGCGCCGCGGAGGCAGAACCAGACCCGCCGAATCAGCGACGTGGTCAACAGCCACGCCAAGGTGTTATCCTTCACGTGAAATCATGAAACGCCGTACTCTCGCCATCTCGTCCGCAATCGCCCTCGCCGCGGGGCTCGCCGGCACCCGCATCGCCGCTCAGTCATCGCAGGCACAGAAAGAGGCCGCCGTCGCAACTCACATCGAAGCCGCCCGCAAGGCCGCCGGCAAGGAGCACACCGGGATATTCGAAGGCATTTGCACCCAGTTTGCCCAACCCGCTCCCAACCGCCCCACCGCTCCCGCCAAACGGCTCCCGAGCGGCGGCCCTCCCGATCGCGCCACTTGGCATGCTGAGCCCGTGAAGGTGTTCGACAATCTGTACTTCGTAGGTGAAAAGGATTACGGTGCCTGGGCCGTAACAACCTCGGAAGGAATCATCATCATCGATGCGATCTTTGACTACTCGGTTGAAGACGAAATCGTCAACGGCTTGAAGAAACTCGGCCTGAACCCGGCAACGATCAAGTACGTCATTGTGAGCCACGCGCATCGGGACCACGTGGGCGGCGCAGGTTACCTCCAGGAGCACTTCGGCGCCCGCGTCGTCATGGCCGCCGAGGACTGGGGGTTGCTCGAGCGCACAGATCTGAGCTTTATGAAAGCGCGCCGCGACATAGTCGCCACCGACGGCCAGAAATTGACCCTCGGCGACACGACGATCACGATGTATGTGACCCCCGGCCACACCCTCGGAACGCTGTCCCTGCTTGTCCCCGTGAAGGACAATGGAAAGTCCCATCTCGCCGCTTCCTGGGGAGGTACCGCATTTAACTGGCTAGCCGGAAGTCCGCTTTACATCACGCCGGACCGCCCCAACAAGTTCTGGTTCGACACTTACATCAATTCCGCCGCCCGTTTCCGCGAGATCGTAGCCAAAGCCGGAGCCGACGTGCTCATCGCCAACCACACCTATCTCGACGATGCGAAACGCAAGCTTCCCGCGATGGCCAAGCGCCGTCCCTCCGACCCTCATCCCTACGTCATCGGCAACGATGCCGTAGTCCGCTACGTCACCGTCGCCGCCGAATGCGCCAAAGCCGGCCTTGCGCGCGTCAAATAGAACGAATGCGCGTTTTCCCGCTGATGAAAACGTATACGGTTGCAGCGCTTGAACTACGAACTGCGCTGGTACATCGTCACCGA
>SHUN01000029.1 GCA_009697495.1 Bryobacterales bacterium
CAGTAACTTCGACGCTGGGCTTGGCGGGATCGGTGTTTCGGCAGCGGAGGTGAAGTTACAACAATCGAACTGACTTACTCAATTACCGGTCGCGGCAACCGAGCAGAATCAGAGCTCGGGCGCTGATCCTGTGCATAATTCAGGTTGAACCTCTTCTATTCCACGGACAACATCACATTTACGTCTCTCGTCAGCAACATCATCCCCACTGACCACGCGGTGGTCAATTACGCGGCTGACGTGATCTCGTTCGGTGGGGCCGTAGATGCCCGTTACGTCCGCTTCGATATGTCCAACTGCCCTCAGCCGAACGGCGGGTCCTTCGTGGCCTGCGCGATCGGCGAAGTGGCGTTTTCTGCGATTCCGGAACCATCCTCCATGGTTATGTTCGGCTTGGGCCTCGCGGCTTTGGTCGGCGCGCGCTTCCGCAGATCCTAAATTTTCAGCGCTGGCATTCGACATGGCATGAATGGGCGGCCCTTGCCAGCTAGGTCCGCCCGTATAATTTGACTCACTGGATTGAGCTTGGCCGTGGCCGGTTTTAGACCCCACCGCTTGCCACAATTGCGTCTTTGCGCGCGTCCACTCACTCCCGCGTTACTCCGGGGACTTATCGAGCGCGGACTGATCTATCAGTCTCAGATCGCGCTCGATGAGGGGCGCTACGCAGTGTACCCGAATTATCCTAAAAACGACAGATGGAGACCCCTCCAGCAAAGCGAAAACAGCTTCACCTGAATATTCGTCTTCTTCGGGGTAATCACCACCGTCGCGAACTGCTCATTCAACGTGTCGAATTGAGCCGCCAAGGCTGCAATCTCCTCCTGCAACTGCTGCTCCAGAACCGTCCGCTGCTCCAACGTCGCCTCCAAATTAGCCTCCGCCCGGTCCACGTCTTGCCCCTCCCGGCTTGCCCTCCCAAATGTCCGCGCCGCCGCCCCCACGCCCGACATCGCCGACTTCGTCAGGAACCCCCGGCCCATCAACGCCCCCAACACGGAAGTCGCAATCGACAACCCCGTCTGCACTTTAGACTGCGCGGCCTCCTGCTGCTGCTTCTCCACCATCTGCTGCGCCCTCCGAACGCGCTCTTCCAGCATCGCCAGCTTCGGCCCGTACTTCTGCCGCAACGCCGCAACAGCCTCATCCCGCGCCTCATGCGCCGCAGTCGTCAGCCTCACCCGAAAGTCGCGCTCCGACTCGCCCGGATTCGACACCCGCTTCAAACGCACGCTCTGCAGCATCTCCAATTTCTGCGTCGCGAACAGCCAATGGGTGAACTCTTTACTCCACAACGCATACGACTTCACTTTCCCCGCCACCGCCGACAACTCCGCAAACGACGCTCCATCCAACGGCGCATCTTCCAACTCCGCCAACTCCATGTCCAACTCCTCGGCCTGCTCCCAGTTCACGGCCACCGGCCCACTCGCAACCAGCGTGCAGAACTTCACTTCGCGGGAATAATCCACCTTCGTCTTCGCATCGGTGAACCGCACTAGCGCCACGCCCAGCAACATCGGCTCATACGTCACGCCGCTCGTCGCGCGCACCGGCAGGAAGTGCTGCTCAATATCGGGCGGCATCACCGGCCGCGCCGTCCCCACGCCTTCCAATACCCGCTTCGGCGCAGCTTCCGTTGCGACAACCGCCTTCTTCTTAGACTCCATCAAAATCTTGATCTGCGCCCGCGTCAACGGCCCGCTCAAATACGACAGCGTCCACCGCGTCTCGAACACTTCCAATGCGCCGCGATGCACATTGCTCATCAGGAAAATGCGGCTCTTCAAACTCGACAACAGCCTCTCCAACGCGCCCCGGTCCGCTGACCCGCCCGCCGCCGCCGCCGCGCCTTCCAAGCCCTCAATCAACCGCATCTTATCGCGCTCCGTTTGCAGCCGGCCAATGAACCAGGTCCCGCAATTGGAAAGGCCCTTGTAGTCCAGATCCACCGGATTCTGCGTCGCCAGCACAACGCCAACGCCGAATGCCCGCGCCTGTTTTAACAGCGTCAACAACGGCTGCTTCGACGGCGGATTCGCCACCGGCGGAAAATAGCCGAAGATCTCGTCCATGTAAAGCAGCGCCCGCAGACTCGACGTCCCCGGCTGCGTCCGCATCCACGAAACCATCTGATTCAACAGCATCGAGACAAAAAACATCCGCTCCGAATCGCTCAAATGCGCGATCGAAAAAATCGACATCCGCGGCCTGCCCTGCGCCGTATATAAAAGCGACCCGATATCCAGCGGGTCGCCCTCCAGCCATGCTTCAAACCCCGGCGACGCCAACAGATTATTCAGCGCGATCGCCAACTCGAACCGGTCCTTCGACGGGTAAAAAGATTCGATTTCCATCACGCCAATCCGCGTCACCGGCGGCTTCTGAATCTGTTGGATCAGCGTCGCCAAGTCCAAATCGGAACCGGCCATCCACGCGTTCTCAATCAGCTTGCTGAGCAAAATATGCTCCCGCGATTGCATCGGGTCGGCTGTCATGTTCATCAAAGCCAACAGCGCCGTCGCCGTCGATTGAATCCGCTCCCGCATCGCTTCGCGGTCTTCCCGCATCTCCTCCGGCGGCGCGCCGAAAGACCGAAGCACCGACACCGGAAACCCAGCCGAAGAACCCGGCGTGTAAATCGTAAAGTCAGCCGCGTCGCGCAGTCTCCGCACCCGCGCGCCGTCCTGCCCCCAATCCGCCAAACCCTGCTTCCACTTCGAAGCCGTCTCCTCGGCAAACTGCTCGCGAGTCAAGCCCTTTTTCCGCGCCTCTTCTTCATTCACCCACGGCGCGAACTCCTCCGTCGCCAGGCCGGGAAATTCAGCAGCAGGTTGGACAGGTCGCCCTTGGGGTCAATAATCAATGCCGGAATGCCGTCAATCGCCGCCTCCTCCAGCAGTCCCATGCACAGGCCCGTCTTGCCGCTCCCCGTCATCCCAACGCAAACCGCGTGCGTCACCAAATCCTTGGAATCCAGCAGCAGAGGGCCGTCTTCCTTCTTGCCGAGATAGAACACGCCGAGTTTTTCAAAATCCTGCATAGGCTCTAGTCTACAATCGCGAGTATGGAACTAAAAGGTAAGAAGGTCGCAATCCTCGTCGACCAGATGTATCAGGAGATGGAAGTTTGGGTGCCCATCTATCGTTTGCAGGAGGAAGGGGTCGAAGTAATCACCGTCGGCGCCGAAGCCGGGAAAGTCTATCCCAGCAAGCTCGGCTATCCCTGCACCGCGCAGAAATCCTACGCCGAAGTGGCCGCCGATGATTTTGACGGAATCATCGTCCCCGGTGGCTTCGCGCCGGATCATATTCGCCGCCATCCGAAGGCCAATCAACTCGTCGCTGACATCAACGCGCAAGGGAAACTGGTCGCCGCCATCTGTCACGGCCCGTGGGTGCTCTGCTCGGCCTACGGTATGTTGAAAGGCCGCAAAGTCACCAGCTTCTTCGCCATCAAAGACGACGTGATTAACGCCGGCGCCGAATGGTCCGATGCCGAAGTTGTTATCGACAATAATCTCGTCACCTCGCGCAAGCCGGAAGATCTCCCCGCCTTCTGTCTCGCCTGTGTCAACGTCCTCAAGAAGTAAACTTGATTATGCTTCGTCTCGCAATTCTGTTCGCCGCCGCGGCCGTTCTAACCGCCCAGGACGGCGCCACGCGCGAAAATTGGCCCCACTACGGCGGCCAAACCAGCGCCTGGCGCTACAGCGCGCTCGATCAAGTCAACGCCGCCAACGTCAAGAGCCTCACCCCCGTCTGGAGCTTCCAAACCGGCGACAACGAAGGCGGCCTGCAAGCCACGCCCATCGTCATCGACGGCGTCATGTACATATCCACTTCGCACAACCGCGTCTTCGCCATCGACGCCGCCACCGGCCGCGAACTCTGGATCTATCACTACGAACTTCCCAAAGGCTTCACCATTTTCTACGGCCCGTGGAACCGCGGCGTGGCCGTCGCCGATGGCCGTGTCTTCATGGGCACGCTCGATAATCACGTCGTCGCGATCGACGCCAAAAACGGTCGCCAGCTTTGGAAAGTCAACGTCGAAGACGCCAATCAATGCGGCTGCAACATCACCGCCGCGCCCCTGGTTGTCAAGGGGAAGGTCATCGTCGGCGTCACCGGCGGCGACTCCGCCCACCGCGGTTACATCAACGCCTTCGATGCCAGGACCGGCCGTCAATTATGGCGCTTCTGGACCATCCCCGGTCCCGGCGAAAAAGGCCACGAAACATGGACCGGCGATAGCTGGAAATTCGGAGGCGGCGCCGCTTGGATGACCGGCTCCTACGACGCCGATCTAAACCTCACTTACTGGAGCGTCGGCAACCCGGCAGCCGATTTCTGGGGCGGCAATCGCAAAGGCGACAACCTCTACACCGATTCCGTCGTCGCGCTCGATCTCGACACAGGCAAGCTCAAATGGCACTATCAACAGGTGCCGCACGACGTTTGGGATTGGGACACGGCCTATGAAAACGTGCTCCTCGATTTGCCCGTTAACGGCCGCCAACGCAAGCTTCTGCTCAACGTCAACAAGGGCGGCTACACGTTCATCGTTGACCGCGTCAACGGCGAATTCGTCGCCGCCTGGCCGCTCGTCAACAACCTCAACTGGATCACCGGCGTCGGCCCCAAAGGCGAACTGCTCGGCCGCAATGAGCCCGTTGTGGGCAAGTCGAAAATCATCTGCCCTTCCATCGGCGGCGGGCGCAGTTGGAATCAGGGCGCGTGGTCGCCAAGGACCGGCATGTTTTATTCCACCGGCATTGAATGGTGCGAAGACGTCGTCGCCGTGCCCGAAACACCCAAAGCGGGGCAAGTCTATTTCGGCGGCACGTTCAAGCTGACGCACAAGCCGCTGAAAGGCGAAGCGGGCGGGCATTTGGGGGCCTACGATCCCGTTACCGGCAAGCGCGCCTGGCTCTACGAATACAAATACCCGCTGCTCGCCTCCGTCCTCGCCACCGCCGGCGACGTGATTTTCACCGGCGACGCCGATGGCTTTTTCTTTGCCCTCGACGCAAAATCCGGTAAGAAATTGTGGAGCTTTCAAACCGGCTCCGGCCACCGCGGCAGCGCCGTCACTTACTCGGTAAACGGCCGTCAATTCGTCGCCACGCCCACCGGCTGGGGTTCCGCGCTCGCCGGCCTGCTTCCCCAAATCTGGCCCGAAACGGAGCGCCTCCGCTCCGGCTCCGCCGTCTTCGTATTCGCCCTGCCGGAGCCCGCCAAATGAGACTCTGGCCACAACTGCCCGCCCCCTCTCCGCCTCCGGCGAATCCGGCCCACGCCATTCCGGCCCACGCCATTCCCGCGCACGCCAATCCCGCGCACGCCGTTCCGAGGCGCGACCGTAAGGGAGCGCTCCTGCCCGTCAAAGCTCTTTACCTGACAATCGCGCTTCTGCCCTCCGCCATCGCCCAACCCGACCCGGCCATCGCCCGCGGCGACAAACTCTTCGCCCAGGGCTGCTCGGTCGGCTACTGCCATGGCGCAGGCGGTTCCGCCGCCCGCAGTCCCCGTCTCCGCGGCCGCGCTTTCGATCGCGACTACCTCATCAAAGTGATCCGCAACGGTATCCCCAACACCGCCATGCCCGCCTGGGGCGATCGTCTCACGGATGCCGATATCGGCGACCTCGCCGGCTACATTCAAAGCCTCGCCACAGCCCCCATCAACGTCGCCGCCGGTCCCTCCACCGATGGCCCCGCCGCGCCCGCAATCGAAAAACCCATCGACATCCCTGCCGAATTCCAGAACGGTCGAGACCTCTTCTTCGATCTCACCCGCGAAACCCGCTGCTCCGTCTGCCATCGTCTCAACGGCTTCGGCACCGCAGCCGGTCCGGACATCACCAAATCTGCCGCCATCAAAGTCACCGATGGCCCGCAAGTCCTTCGCTTTGGCCGCCCCCGCGGCGTCCGTACCATCGTCCTCAAAAACGGCGAACGCTTCGCCGGCGCCACCATTGAGCGCAACGCCTCGCTCACCCATGTCTACGACCTCAACTCCAATCCACCCGTGCTTCGCCATCTCCAGAACACCGATATCCAGTCCATCCAGCGTCAGACCAATTGGCGTCACCGCAGCGTCGTCCGCGGTTATACCGTCGAAGATCTGCAGTCCATCTGGAACTATGTCCGCTTCATCGCCGCCAAGAAATAAGGCATGAGCGAACCCTGCATTCAAGTCACCGGGCTGAAGAAACACTACGGCTCCGTCGAAGCCGTTCGCGGCATCGATTTCACCGTCGAACAAGGCGAAGTCTTCGGACTTCTCGGCCCCAACGGCGCTGGCAAAACAACCACCGTTGAAATCCTCGAAGGCCTCCGTCAACGCACTTCGGGCGATGTTCGCGTGCTCGGGTTTGACCCCGCCGCCGACACCCGCGCGCTCAAAGAACGCATCGGAGTCTGTCTCCAGGCAACCAACCTTCCCGACAAGATCAAACTCCACGAAGCCATGCGCCTCTTCGCGTCGTTTTATCAAAAAACCGTCGATGCCGACGGACTGCTCAAGCGCCTTCAGCTTTCCGAAAAACGCGACGCTATCTACAGTTCGCTTTCCGGCGGCCAGAAGCAGCGCCTCGCCCTCGCCATGGCCATGATCAACGATCCTCAGTTGATCTTCCTCGACGAACCCACCACCGGCCTCGATCCCCAAGTCCGCCTGGAAATTCACAAGCTCATTCTCGAACTCCGCGACAAGCAGCGCACGATCGTCCTCACCACCCACTACATCGAAGAAGCCGAGCGCCTCTGCGACCGCGTCGCCATCATCGACCAGGGCCGTATCATCGCCATCGGCGCGCCCCGCGAACTGATCGCCAATACCTTCGGCGCCTCTCGCATCGAAATCCGCCTCGCGCTTCCGCTCCCTCTCGACGAAGCGCCGCCCGGCGCCGCCGTATTCAACGCCGATCGAACCCTGCTCACCGTCACCGCGGAAAAGCCCGCCCGCGCCATCGTCGACTTCGTCAAATGGATCGACCAGCGCGGTCTCGAACTCGCCGACATCCAGCTTAAACATCCCACTCTCGAAGCCGTCTTCCTCGAACTCACCGGCCGGAGCCTCCGCGACTAACATGAAGCCCTACCTCACCAACATCGCAATCACGCTCCGGCTGATGTCCAGGGACCGCATGGCCATGTTCTTCGGCTACGTCTTCCCGCTCATTTTCTTCTTCCTATTCGCGCAGATGATGGAGGCCGGGCAGGGCGGCGGCGTCGCCAAGCAAGTTGTCACCATGGTGCTCATCTTCGGTGTCCTCGGCAATGGCTTCTTCGGCGCCGGCATGCGCGCCGTCTCCGATCGCGAACAGAACATTCTCCGCCGCTTCAAAGTAGCGCCCACAACGGCCGCGCCGCTTCTGGTCAGTTGGCTCGTCACCGGCTGGATTAACTACATTCCCTCCGCTTTGTTCCTAATCTCCATCGGCCACTTCGCCTATCAAATGCCCTGGCCCGAACGCCCCTTCACGCTCTTCTTTTTCATGAGCGTCGCCGTGCTCGCCTTCCGCTCGCTCGGCCTCATCATCGCCTCCGTCGTCAACGGCATGCAGGAAAGCCAGATTCTCATCCAGCTTTTTTATCTGCCCATGCTCTTTCTAAGCGGCGCCACCTTCCCCGTCAGCGCGATGCCGCAGTGGCTGCAAATCCTCGCGCAGTTCATCCCCTCGGCCCATCTCTTCGCCGGTCTGCAAGGAATTCTGCTCCGCCAGGAAGGCCTCGAAACCCAATGGAAAAGCCTCCTCGCGCTGTTCCTCACTCTGATCGTCGGCATGTTCATTTCCGTCAAATTATTCCGCTGGGAGAAGGAGGAAAAGGTAAAGGCTTCGGCGAAACTGTGGGTCGTCGCCGCGCTCGCGCCCTTCCTGCTTCTCGGTGTCTATCAGGCCTACAGCAAGGAAGGTCTGACTAAGGCCAAAGTCCTGCAACGCGAACTCCGCCGCAGCCGCACGCTGCTCGTTCGCGATGTCCGCCTGTTCATCGGCGATGGCCGCGTCGTCGAACGCGGTGCCTTGCTGGTACGCGACGGCAAGATCGCGCAGATCTTCGAAGGCGATGCGCCGGACGCCAAAAAACTCAATGCCGATCCCATCGAAGGCAGCGGCAAGACGCTACTGCCCGGCCTCATCGATGCCGATGTTCATCTCGCCGGCTCATCAAAATCCGTCGAATGGAGCCACGCGGCTTATCTTTTCTGTGGCGTCACCGCCATCCGTTCCAGCGGTGATCTCGCCGTGCTCAAAGAAAAAGTCGCCAACGGCGAGCGCCTCGCCAGCGAAATCTTTATCATCGATAACCTGCCAACCTCGGGCCTGACAGCGCTCGAAGCCGTCAACGCGCCCAAGGCCGAACTGCTCGAAAGCAGCCTCGTCCAACAAGTCGCGCCGAAGGGTCTGCTCGATAAATTGCGCCCGCTCCTCGCCAAGGCGCCCGCCAAGGAATTGTCGCTGCCTCCTCCCAGTGCGAACAGCGTCGCCGGTTCCGGCTCTGGCCACAAATTCGTCATCCACGGCCCCGGAATTCATCGTGAACTTGTGCTGCTAGTCCAAGCTGGCCTCACGCCGAACGAAGCCCTGCAAGCCGCCACCGGTCGCGCCGCCGCCGCTCTCGGCGCGGCCAATCGGATTGGCTTCCTTAAACCCGGCATGGAAGCCAATCTCCTTCTCGTCGACGGCAATCCCCTCATCGATATCACCGCCACCGAGCGCATTTCGATGGTCGTCTTCCGCGGCGAGCGCATCGTTCGCGCCGATCTGTTTGAACACGAGGAACCACAATGAAGCATCTCCGTTTGATCCTGATTCTCGGAGCCATCGCCCTCGTCTCCCAGCCCATTTGGAAGCGCATCGCCGGCCGCCAGCCCGACGGAACCTATCTCCTCCCCACCGGCCAAACCGTCCGCCCCTTCGGCAAAATCATCGAAGTTAAGGACCGGCCGCTCGGCATCGCCATGTCCCCCGATGGCCGCATCGCCGCCGTCGTTACCGGCTCTAATTTCACGGACCGCGCGCTCCATCTTGTCGACATCGCCACCGCCCAACTCACCCAGACGCTCCCAATCGCCGACAGCTTCACCGGCGTCGTTTTCACCCCCGATGGCAACACGCTCTATGTCGGCGGCGGCTCCTCCAACGCCGTCCACATCTTCACTCGTACCGGCGCAAAGCCATTCGCCCGTGCCGATACCATCCCGCTCCCCAACAGCGCCCCCAGCGGCCTCGCCCTCAGCCCAGACGGCCAGTTCCTCTTCGTCGCCTGCAACCAACGCCACGCCGTCGCCCGCATCACTCTCGCAACCAAAAAAATCGATTTCTGGACCACCGGCAGCTATCCCTACACCGTCGCCATCGCCAACGGAAAACTCTTCGTCTCCAACTGGGGCGGCCGCAAACCTCTCGCCACTGACACCACCGACGGCGTCCATCCCGTCGTCGTTGATAAACGCACCGGCATCCCGTCTTCGGGAACGGTATCCGTTTTCGACATCACCACCGGCGCGCTGACCACCGAGCTCGAAGTCGGCCTCCACCCCAGCGCCCTCGCCCTCTCACCCGATCTGTCCAAGCTCTACGTCGCCAACGCCAATTCCGACACCGTCGCCCAGATCAACACCGCTACCGCGAAACTCGAACGCACTATCGCCGTGCCGCTTTATAAGAAGGCCCCGCTCGGCAGTTCCCCCAACGCATTGGCCGTTCATCCCGATGGCAAGACGCTCTTCGTCGCCAACGGCGCCAACAACGCTGTCGCCGTCGTCGATCTGCCCTCGGCGAACGTAAAGGGATTCCTCCCCGCGGGCTGGTATCCCACCGCCGTCGCCCTCACCAATGACAGCAAGCAACTCCTGATCGCCAACGGCTACGGCTTCGGCTCCGTCGCCGCTACCAAAGCCAACGGCCGCAGCTACAAAGACCGCGCCGGCGTCGTCTCCATCGTTCCGTTAACCGAACTCAACAACCTCGCCCGCCACACCGCTCAAGTTTTGAAGGACAACCGCTCCGGCCAATCGGGCAAGGGGCCAACGCCCAAACCGATCGAGCATGTCATCTACATCATCAAAGAAAACCGCACTTACGATCAGATTTTCGGCGACATGCCCGAAGGCAACGGCGCTCCCGAACTCGCCATCTTTGGCCGCGAAGTCACGCCCAATCACCACGCCCTTGCCGAGCAGTACGCGCTCCTCGATAACTTCTATCAACCGGCCGATCAGTCCGCCCTTGGTCACCGCTGGTGTACCCAGGGCTACGCCAGCGACTGGGTGTTCAAATACAGCAACGGCCGCAACGACCAGAACCCCATGCTCTTCGCGCCCACCGAATTTATCTGGGACAACGCCCGCCGCCACGGCGTCAGCGTCCGCGCCTTCGGCGAGCGCGGTCTCAACACCGTCGAACCCAGCGCCGCCACGTGGACCGACATCTACAACGACTGGAAGCAAGGCACCCGCAAAGTCAGTATCACGCCCCGCGCCATCATCGTCGGCCTCCGTGAAATCTACTCGAGCAAAGTCCCCGCCTACGATCTCCGCATCCCCGATCAAGTGCGCGTGGACCGCTTCCTCGAAGAGTTCCACGCCGCCGAGAAAACCAACTCCGTTCCCAAGCTCAGCGTGCTGCTCCTGTCGCAGGATCACACCTCCGGCACCAGCCCCGGCTTCCCCACGCCGCGCGCCATGGTGGCCGATAACGACCTCGCGCTTGGCCGTCTGGTCGAGGCGGTTTCCAACTCAAAACTCTGGCCCAAGACCGCCATTTTCGTGGTGGAAGACGACGCCCAATCCGGCGTCGACCACGTCGACGGTCATCGCACGGTGGCGCTAGTCATCAGCCCCTACACGCGCGGCCGCAAGACGGACAGCACCTTCTACACGACCATCAACCTGTATAAAACCATCGAGCAGCTCCTCGGCCTTCCCCCGCAAAACCAATTCGACGTGGCCGCCGACCCGATGTTCCCGGTGTTCATGAAAACTGCCGATGCGGCCCCGTTTAAAGCCCAGCCAAACCACATCAAGCTCGATGAAATGAATCCGCCGCTGAAGGCGCTCAAAGGCAGGATGCTCGATCTCGCCAAGGCCTCGCAAGCCATGGATCTCGACGAGCCCGACGTCGCGCCGGAGGGCCTGCTGAACCAGGCGATCTGGCACTCCGTGAAGGGGCCGGATACGCCGTATCCCGCTTTCCGAAAAAACATGCGATAGGACGTGCCCTAACGCTCGACGGCGCAAAGCCGAATGCTGATCTGCCGCGCCCGTCCAGTCCGTAATCTCAGCAGCGAGTCGGGTCTTGCCGTAATCACTTGCGCCGCGCCAATCGTTCGATAACGGCGCTCGCCGTCCACGGCATGGTCCGGAACCGTCAATGAAAGCGGGTCGTCGCGATGCCGTGGTTCCTCTCGTGTTCAGATCATGCATTGGCCGTTCGAAGCCGTTTATGCAGGACCGCTTCGGCGAGCTTTCGCTCGCGTGCGCGACCGTCCCGTAAAGCATTGGCCAATGCCAGGTACGCGTGAAAACAGGAGTCGCGCAACGCGGCAATTGGCGCCGCCTTATACAACGGGGCAAAGGAAACAGCACGCACGTCCCCATCTGTGATGGCCCACACCGGCATAGGTTCGCTCCCCGGCGCGATCAGGCTGCGCAACGGTTCCGCCGGGTACGACGTCGGAACTCCGCGAGTCAGTTCGCCGCGTTCGGACGGAAAGATGTAGTTCAATCCATGTACCAAAAACTCTTCCACTGCCGCGATGTTCGGCCGGTGATTCAACTGGGACCCGTGGAGCAAATGGCATGTCTGCGCCCGTTTGACACAGGCGTGGACTCCAACCGCTGCGTGTCAAGAACTTTGAGACACTCAGCGAAATCATTGAATGCGTTTTCCTTTCTGCAGGAGTCGATGAGTCGGGCTTGTTGATCCAGCCTTTTTCCGGGAACGGATTGACGACCGGAGCTTTGCGGACAAACCGTTCCGGATGAGCCAGATAGGCTGCGTCCATGATGCGTTGGCGCTGGGCTTGGCCGAAGTGAACCATGGCGGGCGTCAGTAACGCAATCCCGGAATGGCAATGTTGGTCGTTGTACCAGGCGAAGAATTCCTGACAAAAGGCGCGGCAATCCTGAATACAGCCGAATCGATCCGGGAAGCCGGGCCTATATTTCAAAGTGCGAAACTGGCT
>SHUN01000030.1 GCA_009697495.1 Bryobacterales bacterium
ATTGACGTTAAGCTCGCTGAGGATATTTCTAAGGATTTCGGCGCCATCGCCTCGCAGGTCAGCTACGAAGACGAGCAGACCTGGGAAGTGGAATTGGCTGAAGATCCCAAGGACCTTGTGGTGCGCGCTCCGGTAGTCACCATCATGGGGCACGTCGATCACGGCAAAACTTCGCTTCTGGACGCCATTCGTCTGGCGCGGGTTGCCGAACGCGAAGCCGGTGGCATCACCCAGCACATCGGTGCCTACCAGGTTGAGATTCACGGCAAGAAAATCGTGTTCATCGATACGCCGGGTCACGAAGCGTTTACGCGGATGCGTGCCCGAGGCGCGAAGGTGACCGACGTTGTCATTCTTGTTGTCGCGGCCGATGACGGCGTCATGCCGCAAACCGTGGAAGCGATCAATCACGCCAAAGCGGCCGGCGTTCCGATCATTGTCGCCATCAACAAGATCGACAAGGCCGACGCGCAGATTGACCGGATCAAGCAGCAACTCGCCGACCGCGGTTTGTTGGCCGAAGACTGGGGCGGGGACACCGTTATGGTGCCCGTTTCGGCTAAGGCCAAATTGAATCTGGAGCTGCTGTTGGAAATGATCCTTTTGGTGGCCGATATCAAGGCGCTGAAGGCAAATCCGACGCGGCCGGCGATCGGCAATGTGCTGGAAGCCAAGCTGGACAAGGGCCGCGGCCCGGTGGCTACGGTGCTCGTGCGCAACGGCACGCTGCGCGTGGGAGCCTTCTTCCTTTGCGGATCTGTCTTCGGCAAAGTTCGCGCGATGTTCGACGATCAAGGCGCGCCGATACGGGAAGCCGGTCCGGCGACGCCGGTGGAAGTCCTTGGCCTGGATATGCTCCCCGAAGTGGGCGATTCGTTCCAGATGGTGACCGATACCGCCAAGGCGAAGCAGATCGTTATGTTCCGGGAAAGGCATTCCCGCGAAGTGCAAATGGCCAAGAATAAGCGGATGACGCTGGACGCGCTGCATACGCACATGAAGGAAGGCTCGCTCAAAGATCTCAACATTATCATCAAAGCCGACGTCGGCGGCAGCGCGGAAGTGCTGTCGGATACGCTGCAGAAAATGTCCACCGATCAGGTGCGGGTCCGGGTGTTGTTGACCGGTGTCGGTGCGATTACGGAGACCGATGTCATGCTGGCGACGGCGTCTAACGCGATCGTGATTGGCTTCAATGTGAAGCCGGATCGCAACGCGGCGGCCGCGGCGGAGCGCGAGAAGATCGACATCCGGCCGCACTCGATCATCTACGAAGTCACCGATGAGATCAAGAAGGCTATGATGGGGCTGCTGGCTCCGGTCTTCAAAGAGGTTTACAAGGGCAAGGCCGAAGTTCGGGAGATCTTCCGGATTTCCAAAATCGGGACCGTGGCCGGTTGTTATGTGCTCGACGGCACGTTGCCGCGGAGCGCGGAAGTGCGCGTCAACCGGGACGGCAAGGTCATCTTTACAGGCAAGTTCAGCGCCTTGAAGCGATTCAAGGACGACGTTAGCGAAGTGAAGACCGGCTTTGAGTGCGGCATCTCCATCAACGGCTTTAACGATATAGAGAAGGGCGACATCCTGGAAGGCTTCGCCACCGAGCAGGTCGCCCGCGTTCTCTCCTAATCACGAATCCTATGCCGATCATCGGCGTCCTCCATCTCGAACTGCGCATTGAACATGCCGAATCCCTAAAGGATCGGCGGAACGTGATCCGAAGTCTGAAGGCCCGGCTCCGCAGCCGCCATAATGTGGCGGTGGCGGAGATCGGGCCTTCAGACATTTTGAACCGGGCGCTGGTGAGCGCGGTCACTATTTCCAATGACCGCATATTCGCGGAGAAGGTCTTGCAGGCGGTGGAGCAGGATGCCTCGGACGTGTTGGGCGGGATGCTCGAGTCATCCGGCGTGGAGTGGGTGGAGTAAGTTCGTTCCTATCTCACCGGCCGGAACACGAATCGTTCACTCAGCGCGAAATTCAGCAACGCCGTTATCGCAATACTAATCATGTTCGCCGGTAAGTAGTGCATCCCCGCGGGACCTGTGAGCAGCTTCATCCAGAGTAAGTTGGAGACCAGGGACACAAGGCCGTTGGCCAAATGGAACCGCAGCAGCCGGGCCATCACGCCGGGCGTTCCATGTGTTCCCCATGTCCACCGTTCGTGCCAGTAGAAGTTGTGAAGTACAGCTAACTCCACCGCGAGGGCCGTGGCTGCTGTTGTTGACAGTCCAGCGATTTGCTTCAACGCCGCCAATGCGGCCAATTGGACCAAAATGCCCGCCAAACCGACGGCGTTGAAGCGCAGCCACCGCTGAATCAATCGAGACGCTCCTCGTTATACAACTGCACTGTGTGGCGGATGGCAGTGATGGCGAAAACCAGCAACACACCCGCCGCGCCTATCCCGAAGCCTACGTCGAATAACTGCCACGTTTGGCCGAACCAGCCAATTTGCGGGTTCATGTAATAGACGAATACGTTGCCGATAATAAGCAGGATGCGCAGTTCTGTCGGGCCGAACTTAAAATAGCTGATCTTGAAGGTATTGAGGGCGTGAGTGGCAAGAAACACTTCGCTGCTCAGCAGTAAGTAACTGATGAGGAAAATTGCCGCAATACCCGGCCGAATCTGTCCGCCAAGCGTCATGCCGCCCATCAAAACGGAGATGGCCATAACATCCACGACGTGATCGACGTAGTAACCATAACGCGGACGTTGCCGGTTGCGAACGCGCGCAACCGTTCCATCCAGCGAATCACCAAACCAATTCAACACCAGGCAGAGATTCACGATCCAAAGAGCAATCGGGCTGGCGGCGGAGTTCCAATACGCCAGCGACGCGGCGACCATCGAGCTCAGGCCTAGAACCGTAAGATGGTCCGAATTAACCGCCCTGGGAAGGCGTCCCGCCATCCAGATGAGAGCTCTTTTTCCAGCCCGGCCAGCATACTCTCCTGCACGCGAACCGTACTTGCAATACTCATGTAACGATTGACGCCCCCGAATATTTGCGGGTTTCACGTCTGTTGCCGGACAATAGAAGTTCCAATGGTCAGAAACTACGAACTCGTGCCCCACTCCGTTCCGCGGGTGGAAACCGCCCTGCGGCAGATCGTCACCCCATTCCCTGTCCCTGAATCCCTGCCAATTCTGCAGCAACTCCACGACTACGAACCGGTGGCCATGCAGGGCCAGCCGCCCGTGGTGTGGGACCACGCGGAGAATTTCTCGGTCTGGGACCGTTGGGGGAATCGCTGGATTGACTGGTCGAGCGGCGTGCTCATCACCAACGCCGGGCACGGGCGCAAAGAAATTATTGAGGCGATACAGAAGCAGGCCGAACACGGTCTGCTGACGAATTACTGCTTCCCGAGTGAAATTCGCGCGAACTTCGTGAAGCGGTTGGCCGATCTGATGCCCGCGCCATTGAAGAAGGTATTCCTGCTGACGACCGGCTCGGAGACAGTGGAATGCGCGATCAAGCTGATGCGGACCCATGGGGTGAAAGTGGGCGGGCGGGAAAAGGTTGTCATCGTCAGTTTCGAGAAGGCATTCCATGGGCGCACGCTGGGTTCGCAGCAAGCGGGCGGCATTCCATCGCTTAAGGAGTGGATCGTCAATCTCGACAACGGGTTCGTGCAACTCGAGTTTCCCGACGGATTCCGGACTCCGGATACCTCGTTTGCCTATTTCGAAAAGCAGTTGGCCGATAAAGGCGTGAACCCGGCCAACGTGGCGGGCGTGATTCTGGAAACGTATCAGGGAGGCAGCGCTTCCTTCGCGCCGCCGGAGTATATGAAGCAATTGCAGGCGTGGTGCGGGCGGCACCAAGCGTTGCTAACCTGCGACGAAGTGCAGGCGGGATTCGGCCGAACGGGCAAGTTGTGGGGGTTCGAACACTATGGCATCGTGCCGGACCTGACTACTCTGGGGAAAGGCATTTCGAGCTCGCTGCCGATCGCGGCGGTGATCGGCAGGCCTGACGTTATGGACTTGCATCCGTCGGGTTCGATGACATCGACGCACTCCGGTAATCCGATCTGCGTGGCGGCGGCGGCGGCCTCATTGGACTTGATTCTGAAGGAGAATCTGACGGAGAACGCGCGCGTGCAGGGTGATCGGATGCTGGATTATTTCCGCGGCATGCAGGCCAAATATCCGCAAATCGGCTGGGTGGACGGCAAAGGGTTGGTGGCAGGAATCGCCTGCGTGAAGCCGGGGACCACGGAGCCGGACGCAGACCTTGCCTGGAACGCTATTCGGAGATCGATTGAAAAGGGCGTCTTGCTGTTCTCGCCGGTCGGCTTCGGCGGCGGGACCATCAAGGTTTGCCCGCCGCTGAATATCACCGCGGACGCGGTCGAGGAGAGCTTGGCGGTGTTTGAAGAGGCGTTTGTGGAGGCACTGGCGGAATGAAACCGGTACTGGTCGTCGGCGGCGGGATGATCACACACGATCAAATTCTGCCCGCGTTGTACAAAATGCAGCGCAATGGGGAGTTGGGCGAAATCACCGTTTGCGCGCAGCACGCAAAGACAGTGCAGGCGTTGGCAGCGGCACCGGCAATTGTAAAAGCCTTTCCCGGTCAATCGTTTACGGCTTTTCCGGAGGAGTTTGCGGGCGGGCCGCAACCGGAATTATATAAAGCGGTGATGGCCGAAATGCCGGAACGTTCGGTGGTGATTGTTGCGCTGCCGGACCAGTTGCACTTCGCTGCCACGATGGAGGCTCTGCGAAACAACCAGCACGTTATTTGCGTGAAACCATTGGTGTTAACGGCCAGGGAGTCGCTGGAAATCGAGCGGGAAGCGCGGGAGCGCGGGCTGTTTGTGGGCGTTGAGTATCACAAGCGATTCGACGACCGGGCGCACCGGGCGCGGCAGTTGTACCGGGATGGCCGGCTGGGAGAGTTCAAGCTGGGAACGGCTCGGTTGATGGAAAAGTGGTACTACCGGGAATCGAATTTTCAGAATTGGTGTACGTGCGAAAACACAGACTGCTTTACCTACATTGGCTGCCATTATGTCGATTTGGTACACTTCATAACCGCTTTAAGGCCCGTTTCGGTATCCAATTACGGCATTATTGACACCTATCCAAACGGAAAACAGGGCTACCTGTGGTGCGATACGCGGGTTCGCTGGGACAACGGGGCGGTGTTAAACGTCCAAACGACCCTCTGCTACCCCAACGAAGGACCGGGGCCGAACACGCAGGGGATGACGCTGTATTGCGGTGGCGGGACCGGGGCGATGCTCGACCACAGCGACCAATATCGCGGGCTGAGCTACACGTTTTCGAAGAAATCCGACGCGCCGGGAGCCACTTTTTACAGCGAACCGAGTCCGGACTATTTCCAGTACAACGACCTGGGCGGGCCGGGGCTGGAGCCTGTCGGGTACGGTGTGCGGAGCGTGGAGTACATGGTCAAGACGATCTATCGCGTTGATTCGGCGGGCGATGTTACCGCGCGTCAGGCGATGCTCGCCGAAATTGACGCGAATGGAATTTTGGCCACTCCGGCCAACAGCCGTTATAACGAGCTGGTGGTGGAGGCTGGCCGGCTGTCCATCCTGAACGGCGGGCGGGAAGCTCTGATAGAGTACGAACCGGAGCCCAAGGTCTCCTTAGCGTGACGGAAGAAGAGATCATCATCTATTTGGAAGACAGCGGGTTCCCCCGGCACATCGTGGAGCGGGGGAGCGAGGGGCTGGTAGAGCGCTGGGTGGAGTTCGTCGGCGAAGTGGAGCGCGGCTATCCGTACGGGTTGGTCGAGTACCGGCATGATCTCGATTTGCGAGGCGCTATTGATTTGATTGGACTTAGCGAACGCGTGGCGGAAGCCGATGAGCGGTTGGAAGCGTTGCTGGAGCATCGGGACGTGCGTGTTTGGGAGAGCGGGGGGACGAATCCGTGGTGGGATTTTGGGTATCCGCGGAACGCGCGCGGGCATTTTCTCAACCGAATGCGTGAGGCGGGGCTGTTAGAATCGACCGAGTGATTGCGCTTTTCCTAGCCTGGCAAGTAGCGGCGGCGATGCCGCATTTGGAGCAGGGGCGATTTGTAGAAGCGCGGCCATTTCTGGAGAAGTCGTGCGCGGCGGGGGAGGCAAACGGCTGCTATATGCTGGGGCGGACGCTGTTTTCGCTGGATCAATACGATGCGGCGCTGAAAGTGCTGTCCCCGTTGGCGGTCACCGACCGGGACCCGTGGCGGGTGCATGACGCGCTTGGGTCAGTGTACGAGGCGCTGCGACGGCCAGTTGAAGCGGAGCGGCATTTTCGGGAGTCGGTGCAAGGAAACCGGGACCGGAGCCCGGAGCCGCGTTATCATTTTGGCCGATTTTTGATGCGGGAGGGCCGCGCCGTGGAGGCGGTGGGAATTTTGGCGCCGGCAGCCAAGCTATTTCCGCGTTATGAACTTGTTCGGTTTGAGTTAGGCCGCGCGTATTATCAGACGAACCGGCTTGACGATGCGCAAACGGAATTAGCCGCCGCCCCTTCGCTGGAAGAGGCGCGGCGATTATTCGAAAAGGTACGGAGGCAGCGCGGGAAGTAAGTTAGACGGCGACAGCGGTGGCAGCCGGAACGGCCTTCTTGCGGGTTGCCTTCTTCTTACCGGCAGGGGCTTGGCGATCACTTTTCTTCAAGTTCGCGATCACGATGGAGAGGACAAATTTCTTCTCACCGTGTTCGTCGAAGTTGATTTTTACGTGTTCTTCGGTGCATTCAATAACGCTCCCGAACCCGAACTTGCCGTGCTCAACCTGGGCGTTCGGCGCAAAGGCGGGTTTGGCCATAAAAGAGATCTCCTCAATGAATGGTAACACGATTGCGGGGCGGGGGCGGATCGCGGGGCCTACTGGCAACCGAATTGCTTGTAAGTTTCTCATTACATCGGCTGTAATAGATGGAACCCGTCATGAAGCGGAACTGAGGTGAAACTTGCAGGCAATCGCATGGATCTTATTGGCAACGTTGCCCTTGATGGCGCAGCGTGAGCGGCCGGACCGGCGGGTTCAGGACCGCTTGACCACCGAAGTCAAAGCCCCGGAGGCTGAAGGCGTACGGGCGGAAGCGCCGCGCGAAAGTGGTTTATTTCGGCGCTATGCGGTGGTAATGGAGCAGGAGCCGGCGGCGATGGCGGTTGCCACGCGGGAGTCGCTGCTGAGCGCGGCCGGCCGGGATCACCGCCAGCGGGTGCGGGCATCACAATCCGGCGTACGCTCCGAAATGGCGCGGCGCGGTCTGCGGGAACTGGGTTCGGCCGATGTTTTGGCGAACGCGGTTTTTGTTTCCGCGGGCCGGGAGGATGTGGAGGCGTTGGCGGCGCTGCCCGGCGTCCGATATGTGCGCGAGATGCGCCCGATTCGAAGGGCGATGACGAAGGCGAATGAAGTGATTCGTTCGACAGCGGCGTGGAGTCAACTGGGCGGGCAGGGCAGCGCCGGTACTGGCGTTCGGATCGCGATTTTGGACAGCGGCATTGATCATACGCACCCGGCGATGCAAGACGCGTCGCTACCAATGCCCGCCGGATTTCCCAAGTGCGGCGGGGCGGATTGCAGTTATACGAATTCCAAGGTGATCGCGGCGCGGAGTTTTGTGGATCTGTTGATTTACGCCGCGCCGAATGACACGCGTCCCGATGACGCCTCGCCGCGGGACCGGAGCGGACATGGCACAGCGGTGGCATCGGCGGCGGCGGGGGCTGTGGTCGAAAGTCCGCTGGGCCGCATGTCGGGTGTCGCGCCGAAGGCGTATCTGGGGAATTACAAAATTTATGGATCGCCGGGAGTGAACGACACTACTTTCGACGATGTGATTGTCGCCGCATTGGAAGCCGCGTTTCTGGATGGGATGGATATTGCGTCGCTGTCTTCGGGCAGCGCGTCCGTGTGGGGTCCGGATGACCGCGGGATAATTTGCAGACGACCGGATAACGTTGCTTGCGATTTGAAGGTGGAGGCCGTGGAGAACGCGGTTCGGCGCGGGTTGACAGTAATTGTCAGCGCGGGAAACGAGGGCGAAAAGGGGCTGGAAATCCCCACGCTGAATTCGATCACTTCACCGGGTACCGCGCCCAATGCGATTACGGTGGGCGCTTCGGTGAATGGGCACATTTTGTATCATTCGGTGCGAGTGGCGGGACTGAACCGAATGAACGGCTACTTTGGCGACGGTCCGCGGCCGGCGGCGTCGTTGACCGCGCCGCTGCGGGACGCCTCGCGGCTGGAATCGGACGGCAAGGCCTGCACGCCGCTGGGGAACGGGACCATGGCCGGAGCGATCGCGCTGGTGGTTCGCGGCGATTGCACGTTCGCGGTGAAGTCGAACAACGTGCAGCGAGCGGGCGGCTTGGGTGTCGTACTTTACCAGCCAACCTCGAATACCATTTACGCTCCCACCGGGCTGCAAATGACGGGAATTCCGCTCGTGTTTATTGGCAAAGACAATGGGGAAGCGTTGAAGCGGCATTTGGCGCAGAATGCGGATGCTCCGGTCACGCTGGACGCCGCGGTGACAGCCGTCACGGCGCCTTCGGGCGAGGTGGCGGTGTTTTCCTCGCAAGGGCCATCGACCGGCTCGAATGCAATAAAACCGGAGTTGATCGCGGTTGGCGTCGACCTCTATCTGCCTACGCAGAAGTTCGATCCGAATGGGGAACTCTACGATCCCAGCGGTTACACGCGCGCGTCCGGCACCAGTTTCGCCGCGCCATTGGCGGCGGGGGCCGCGGCGCTGGTCAAACAGCGGAATCGAAATCTGACGCCGGCGCAGATCAAATCGGCACTGGTGAATACGGCAAATCCCGATGTTGGCGACTTTGATTACGATGGCAAAGCGATAGACGCGCCGCAGTCGGGGATGGGAGCCGGTCAACTGGATGTCGATAAGGCCTTGCGGGCAAACGTCGCGGCGGAGCCCTCGACCGTGTCCTTCGGCATTGCCAAGACGCTGCCATTGTCGCGACAAGTGCGGCTGGTGAACACATCGAGCGGGTCCTTAAATCTACGGTTTTCTATTGTCCAGATCGTTCGCGCGAATGGAGTCAACGTCACCATTACGCCGGCCACAGCAACCGTCGGCGCGGGGCAGGCCGCCACAGTCACTCTGCGGGTGGAGGGCACGCTGCCGGCGGCCGATTGGTACGAAGGAGAACTGCTTGTGGAAGGCGCAGCGACGCCTTTGCGCGTTCCGTATTCGTATTTGGTCGCAAACAATATTGCGTTTAACGCCTTCGCGCTAACCGGCAACGGATTCACGGCTCAGACCAGCGGGCAAGTGGATCGTTTGAACGTAAAGTTCATTGATAAACAGGGCGCGCCAGCAGCGGGCGTGACGGTTCGCTTTCGAGTGGAAGCGGGTGGCGGCCGCATTGAGGAAGCACTGCCTAAAACGGATGAATTGGGAATCGCGGACGCCGTTGTGTTTGCCGGACCGACGATCGGGGAGCAGGTATTTTCCGTTGAGGGGGGCGGATTGAAAGTGTTTTGGGATGGCAGGGCGATTCAGAAACCCGCGATACAGACGGGCGGCGTGGTGAACGCGGCGAGCGGGCAGGCGGGATCGGGGGTGGCGCCGGGTTCGTATATATCCATATTTGGCGCGGCGCTGGCGGATACGACGGTTATCTATTCGACGACGTATCTGCCTTTGTCACTCGCGGGGGTTAGTGTGGGTTTCGATGTGCCGAGCCGCGCGGTGAGTTATGCCGGACGGATCCACTTCGTCAGCCCTGGGCAGATCAACGTTCAGGTTCCGTGGGAATTGGCTGGGGAAGCGGCCGTCGATATGAAAGTGAGTATTGGCAACTTTTCCTCAGCGAAGTTTCGCGTGGCGTTGAATGACTATTCGCCCGCGTTTTTCGAATACACCGATGCGGGCAGCGGCCGGCTGCTGACGGCGGCGTTAGACCAGAATTTCGGATTAGTGACTTCGGCGAATGCGGTCCGGCGCGGGAGCGTGGTGCAGCTTTACGCCAATGGCGTGGGTCCGGTGGAGAGCCGGCCGCCAACGGGGGATCCGGCCGGGGCGCAGCCTTTGTCCACGTGCCGGGTTCCTCCGGAGGTAACCATCGGCGGACGCGGCGCGACGGTCCTGTTCTGCGGTCTGGCGCCCGGATTCGTGGGGCTTTACCAGGTCAATGCGACGGTACCCGCGGACGCGCCGGTGGGCATTCAGCCGCTGGTGATGCGGGTGGGCGGTGTAACATCCAAGCCCGCCTCATTGCCGGTGCAGTAAGAGACAATTGAAAACATGAGTTTGGGAAATTGGCTGCTGGGGTTGCGTTGTGCCGCTTCGGCGCAAGCGGCACCGAACTGGTGGAAGCTGGCTTCCTGCGATGGGGGCTTCGGCGCGCGTGGCTCTGAGTGGCTTCGGCTAGTGCCGCGACCGTGTGACTTACGCAAAACCGCCTTTCCGAGCCGCGACCGTAAGGGAGCGGTCCTCGCGGTCAGATTACTAGGGTGGCTGGCGGGGTTGGGCTGTGTCGCTTCGCGGCGGATGGCGTCCGGCGTTGGATTGGGCGGGGCGGGGGGCGGCTGGCACTGGGCAGACCGGCGGCTGACCGGCGGCAAATGGCTGCTGGCGTTGGGCTGTGCCGTCTCGGCGCAAGTCGTTCCGGATTGGTATGTGCTGGAGTTGGCGGAGACACCAACCGAGCGAACGCGCGGGGTACGACGGATTCGTGACGCGCAGGCCGGTGTACGGCAAGTAATGGCCGCGCGAATGGCTGGCCGGGCGGTGGTGAAAGATTCGACGGAAGTGGTGATGAATTCACTAATTATCGTTTCCTCGGCGAGCGAAGCGGAACTGGCGGCGCTCCCGGGCGTTCGGCGGGTTTGGCCGGTTTACGAGGTACACCCAGAATTGGATCGGGCAGTTGGATTGTTGCAGATCAGCAAAGCGTGGGAGACGGTGGGCGGGCCGGAACGCGCCGGGGCCGGGATGAAGATTGGCATTTTGGATTCCGGCATCGATTTGAAGCATCCGGGATTTCAAACCGATTCGATGCCCGTGCCGCAGGGATACCCTCGAGCGACCAGCGAAGAGATGCGGGGGTTGTTGAATGGCAAGGTGATCGTCTACCGGACTTACGATCAGATGCTAGGGTTTGCCGAGAGTTCGACAGACAATTCCGGACATGGGACCGGCGTGGCGATGACGGCGGCAGGGCTGCGGGTGAAGAGTCCGTTGGCGGAAATTCAGGGCGCGGCGCCGGGAGCGTGGCTGGGTGTTTATAAAATTTTTGTGGGGCCGGACGGCGGCAGTTCCAACACCGCGGTGGTGGCGAAGGCGCTGGACGACGCGGCGGCGGATGGGATGGATGTAGTGAATCTGAGTTTCGGATTTCTGCCCCAGATCCGGCCGGACTTTGATCCGCTGGTGCCGGCGGTGGAGCGGGCGGCGGCGCTTGGCGTGATGGTTGTCAAAGCGAACGGGAACTCGGGGCCGGTGCGACAGTCGGGGGCGTCGCCATCGATGGGATCCTCCGGACTGACGGTTGGGTCGAGTTGGACGGACCGGATTTTTGGGTCGGGGATTCGCATTAGCGGGGCGGATCCGATTGTGGGGATTCCTGGGGATGGACCCAAGCCGGAGGGCCCAGTCAACGCGCCGTTGAAGGATGTGACGCCGCTGGATTTGGACGGCTTGGCCTGTTTCCGGCTGCCGGCGGGGTCGCTTACGGGCGCGGTCGCGTTCATTTTGCGCGGCGACTGCACGTTTGAAGTCAAAATTAACATTGCTAGAGCGGCGGGTGCCGTCGGAGTCATCATCTATACGCACGCCGAATCTCCGAATGCGGGGGGAATGTTGACCGGCAGAGCGACGCTGCCAGCAATGATGATCAGCAATCGCAATGGTCTGAAAGTGAAGGCGATCCTAACCGAGAAGCCGGACACGACTGTAGAGATGGACTTCGCCGATGCGCTCCCATTTATTTTGGAGGCCGACGGCGTTTCCAGTTTTTCGTCACGGGGACCGGGTCCGGACGGGAGCATCCGCCCGGATGTGCTCGCGGTTGGGGAGGAAATTGTAACGGCGGCGCAGAGGACGAACAGCAGCGGCGAACTCTATGATCC
>SHUN01000031.1 GCA_009697495.1 Bryobacterales bacterium
TGATAATACAGCGATGGACACCGCTCCCGGACTTCGGCGCGCGTTACACTTGCGCCATCTTATCTTCATGGGCCTGATCATCATCCAGCCCACGGCGCCGATGCCGCTCTTCGGCGTCGTCAGCAACAAGGCGGGCGGCCATGTGGTGTCGACCATTCTGGTCGCGATGGTTGGGATGCTTCTGACGGCCATCAGCTACGGCCGCATGGCCCGGCTGTATCCCAGCGCCGGCTCCGCCTACACCTACGTCGGCAAGGAGATTCACCCCACGTTGGGTTTCGTCACCGGCTGGGGGCTGCTGCTGGACTACGTTATCAACCCGCTCATCTGCGTCATCTGGTGTTCCAAAGCCGCCGGAAATCTGATCCCGTCTGTACCGTATCTGGCGTGGACGATTTTCTTCGCGCTGCTGTTCACGTGGCTCAACATGCGGAACATTCAGGCGGCGGCCGCGACACACAAATATCTGGCCATCGCGATGGGAGTTGTTGTCGCCTGGATGCTCGCCGCGACCGCGAGATTTGTCACCGCGAACCCCACCGATTTCCTGAAGCCTTTTTACGATCCCTCGACGTTCTCGGTATCGACATTTTCCGCCGGCACGGCGCTGGCGGTGTTGACGTATATCGGCTTCGACGCGATTTCGACGCTCTCGGAAGAAACGGTCGATCCCAAGAACACGATTCCCAAAGCGACCGTGCTGGTTTGCCTGCTGATTGGAGTGCTGTCGGCGATTGAAGTCTACGCGGGCCAGTTGGTGTGGCCGCACGGCCAGCCGTTTCCCGATGTGGACACGGCCTACGTTTACATCGCCGGCCGCGCGGGCGGGCCATGGCTGTTTCACGCGGTGAATCTGACGTTGCTGATTGCGACCATCGGTTCGGGTTCCGGCGGACAGATGGCCGGGGCGCGGCTGCTCTATGGAATGGGCCGCGACAAAGTATTGCCGGCGGGGTTCTTCGGGCGCATTGATGCCGTGCGACAGGTTCCGGCGCTGAATGTGTTGTTGATCGGAGTTATCGCATTGGCCGGAGCGATGACGATGACTTACGAGTTAGGCGCTGAGTTACTCAATTTCGGAGCCTTCATTGGATTTCTCGGAGTGAATCTGGCTGCGTTCCTGCGAGCGTTCCGGGAGCGGAGCGCGGCGGCGATCGCACCGGCGGCGGGCTTCCTGCTGTGTCTGTATATGTGGGCGAGTTTGAGTCCGAAATCATTGTTACTCGGGGCTGCGTGGGCGGGGATCGGGCTTGGGTACAGGCTGTTGCGGAGGAGCGATTAGGCGGATTTAGGGATCGTCACGAAATAACCTTTCCACCCGCCGTTGCTGAGCCGCGCGCGTCAGCAAGCGGTTTCGACTCGCCGGCAACATTATTTCATGACAAGCCCTGAGCGCGGCATTTGCCGCATTTCGCCGTTGATTCCCAGGACGTAAACGGTGGCCCGTCCTTCCGGTGCCAGTCCTTCAACGGTAATTCCCGTGGAGATTCCAGTCTGCATTCGCTAGGCAAGGAACGGGGAAATGCGGCTTGGGGAATCAGACAGTATTCGCAGCGGTGCCCCGCGCGCGCACGCACTTCACTGGCGAGTTCCGTCATCCGGCCGGTTGAATGGTCTGACGCGCCTTCGATTGCCAATAGGCCAGGAGGTCCCCGATATTAACGTAGGCTTCCAGTTCTGCGGATTCTTCATCATGCAGGCTGCCTTCGTTTGCCTTGCAATTGAGAACTTCGATCCGCGCAAAATCGTCCCCGGTGAAGTCCAGCGTCAGCAGGCTATCGGCAAGCGCCAGCGACATACCGCGACCAGGTATGTCAAAGACGCTGCGCAATACCTGCGAATAGGGCTTTGCTTGGAAGGCCGGCTGGGACATGGCACTTTCAGTGTACTCCGCTTCATGGATGCTCCATGTGTTTCCGTGCACGCTGATTTCTGCGGTAGATTTGAGGCATGGCGATTATCGTTCAGCATACGAAGGATCTTCCGGAATACAACGGCCCGCCGATTCCGGGCTCGAAGCCGCCGTTCCAGCCGGGGCTTTACTGCGATGACGGGGACCCGGCTGAGGCCGACGCCTTCAACGAATTGATCCGGGAGATTCGCGGCAAGGCACCCAATCCGGCGAAATGAGAACCATCTTGATCGACACGAATATCGTGTCGATACTGTTCCTTCCGCGGCACGCCCTCTATCAGAAATGTATCGAGGAAATTGGCGACCGTTATTGCTACATCGCCTTCATGACACGAGCGGAGCTTCTACTATGGCCGAAGGTAACTCGATGGGGGAGACGAGCGGCGTTCGAGGCTTTTTCAGCACATTACAACGTACACAACGCTCTTTCCCGATGAGGAAACCTGTGAGATCTGGGCTGAGGTCATGGCGGAGAGCCGCCGCAAGGGCCGTCCAATGGAGGCGCCGGACGCCTGGATCGCCGCAACCGCCATGCGGTGGGATATGGCGTTAATGACTGCGGACCATAGAGACTTCGACCATCTCGCCGGATTAACCCTGATCCCGATCTAGCCCCCCATCCGCTACACCATCAAAGGGCAGGACGCAAAACAGACCGGTCCCGCCCAGGAGTAGCCACGAACCGTTTCCTTTCCCTCGCCGCCAGCGCTCTCGCCGAATTGATCGGCGGCAAGTGCATTTCGCTTTCCGCCATGATATCGTCCCGCTATCTTGTCCCCAGTCAACCGCGCAACGTAGACCGCGTGTCAGCTACGCGGGGGACACCACGTGGCAGTATTTTCCGCTCAAAAAACTTTCGACGTTTTCAATCGCCAGCGCCAATCCTGCTTCGAGCACCTCCGGAGTCACCCCCGCGCAATGCGGCGTCAAAACGACGTTGTCCATTTGTGTCAGCGCGTGGCCCGGCGGCAACGGTTCAACATCAAATACATCAAGGCCCGCGCCTGCAATCCGATTCGACCGGAGCGCCTCAATCAACGCCCCCTCATCGACAATCGGCCCTCGTGCCGTATTGATCAGAATGGCCGTCGGCTTCATCAAATGGAACTCACGGCTGCCAAGAAAACCGATTGTTTCGGGTGAAAGCCGCAAGTGTACGCTGATCACGTCGCTTTCCCGAAGCAACTCATCGCGTTCCACGAGTTCGAAGCCGAGCGCGGGATTGGGATGCATCGTCCACGCAATCACCCGCATGCCGATTGCCTCCCCCAGCTTTGCAAACTCCCGCCCAATCGCGCCCAATCCGATGATGCCGAGTGTCTTGCCCCGAAGTTGCACAGACTGTCCGCGCGGCCAGCCGCCATCCGCAACCTGGCGGTGCAGAGACACCACGCGCCGCGCTACCGCCAATGTCAATAGCAACGAGTGCTCGGCGATCGCGATCGCGGCAACTCCGGGAGTGTTGGTCACCGTCACTCCATGCCGTTGCGCCGCGCTAAGGTCGACATTGTCCGTGCCCGTGCCCCATATCGAAAGGAGTTTCATCCGCGGACACGCCGCAAACACACGATCAGTGAACTTTGTAGACGACCGGATGTTGATGACGATTTCAAAGTCTCGAATCCGCTCCACCAGAGCGTCCTCAGAACCCGGCAGCGTCGCGTAGTACGTCACCGGACGTTCTTCAAACAGGCGCCGATAGGCGTTGCACGTCCCCATTACAACGGGCTGATCATCCGGAATCACAATAGAAGGCATTGGCAAATTATCTTACCAACTTCAGGATTTCCCGTGCGCCGGCGAACGCGAAGAACAGCAGCGCCGACACCAGCACGATATTCATTACGAGCCCGGTACGAAATTCGCGGCCCACCCATTCCTGGCGATTGTTCATGATCAATAGCGTCAGCGCCAGCAGCGGCAACAGCATTGCGCCAGTCAGGCCGAAAGCCAGTTGAAGCTGTTCCACCGGCCAGCGCACCAGCACCAGGGGAACCGTCGCCATGCACCCGAGATAGATCTTGTAAGGCCGCGACCGTTCAACCGCCCCCATCTCCCACTTCGCCGTTCCCCCGCCTCGCCGCAGCGCCAGAAAATCGGTGAACAGGTACGGCAGGCTCTGCCAGACGCCAAGCATCGCCGAGAAAACAGCGGCCCAGAAACCCACCAGGAAAATCCACTTGCCGGCCGGGCCCAGGCCGCTACCCAGTTGGTCCGCCAGCAGCAGCGCCAGCCCTGTGCCTTGACCGCGCACACGCACCTGCGAGCCTATGATCACCACCGCAACGCCAAACAACCCGATCACCGCATACGAGAGCAGCAAGTCAGTCCGGCACGCCCGCAAGCCCTCCCTCCCGGTTCGGCCCTCTTCGCGAATCCAATATCCATAGCTGATAAGCGCCATCGTCCCCCCAATCGCTCCGATCAGCCCAATCACCCAGCCGGTTCCCTCCGCCGGTAACGACGGCACGAAGCCGCGCGCCACCGCCGCCCAGCCGGGCGCAACCAGGAAAGCGGTCAGCAGCACGGTCCCAAACATGGCCCCGACACAAACCGCCAGGAATCGTTTCAACAGGGCATATCCGCCAAACCAGACCAGACCAAGACCAGCCAAAGAGTGAACTGTGGCCCAGACAACTCGCGATGATTGCAAGTCCCCCAAGGGAAGCAGCGCGGCGCCCGCCACCCCGCAAGCGCTGGCCAGCATACCGCTGGTAACAAGCGAAAAGAGCAGGAGATACGGGAGAAACACCCACTGAATCCAACCGCCGAGCCTGGTTACCCACCCTTCGAGCAGCGTCGTCCCGGTTGCCATCTGCCATCTGGCGATTCCTTCCGTCAACGTCCATTTCAGAACGACTCCCGCCGGAACAGCCCACAGCACCGCCAACCCGGCTTCCGCGCCCGCCAGACTGCCCGTAAGAATATCTCCCGCTCCCACGCTGGTAGCGGTCAGCAGAATGGCCGGTCCAATTGCGGACAGGCGAAATCCGCCTTCCCTTCCCTGTTCGTGCTGTGACGGAGAATCCACGGATCTAGAGAATACCGCGTCAGGAATGGCGAAGCAATCCAGTTGCCCGGGGAATCCATAATTGAGCCTCTGCTATACTCCGCAACGAGGTATTTGTCTTTGAAACTCGGTCTTTTTTTGGCGCTCCTATCAGCCACGTTCGCCTTCGCCCAGGACCGCGGCACTATCCGCGGCACCGTCAGCGACCCCACCGGCGCCGCCGTCCCCGCCGCTAAAGTCACCATTCGCAACATTGACACCGGCCTCACCCAATCCGTTACCACCGGCACCGATGGCCTCTACGCCCTTCCCTATCTGCCTGCCGGCAATTACTCCGTGACCACCGAAAAATCCGGTTTCCGCAAAGCCGAAGCCACCGCCATCCGCGTCAACGTCGCCACCGTAATCAGTGTCGACATTGCCCTCACCGTGGGCTCCGTTGATCAGACGATTGATGTCTCCGCCGTAAGTCCGCTCCTCGAAGTGCAAGGTTCTAACTTGGGCAAAGTAGTGCCCACACGCGCCATTCGCGACTTACCGCTTTTCATCGGCGGCGGCCTTCGCAGTAACTTGGCCTTCGTCATCCTTACTCCAGGTGTCATCGGTCCCGCCAATAATCCCCGCATCGGCGGCGGGCTCCTCGACGGCCAGAGCGAACAACTCGATGGCGCCGAAGCCAACAGCGAACGCCGCAATGATCCCGCCATGAACGGCGTCAGCGTCGAGGGCATGGAAGAGTTCAAAGTCCAAAGCTCCGGTTATTCCGCCGAGTTCGGCCGCACCTCCAATGGCGTCATCAACTGGGTCACCAAGTCCGGCACCAACCAACTCCACGGCAGCGCCTTCCTCTTCAATCGCAACGAAGTTTTCAACGCCCGCGGTTTTACTTTTGCACCCACCAAACGCCCCATCGTGCGCCAATGGAATCCCGGCGGCAGCATCGGCGGCCCCATTGTAATCCCCAAAGTCTTCGACGGCCGCAACAAGGCCTTCTTCTTCTTCGCCTTCGAACGAGCCTCCACCCGTAACGGCCAGTCCACAGCCCTCACCACCACCCCCGTAGACGAATTCCGCAACGGCGATATGCGCCGAAATGTCGATTCCGCCAACCGCGCCATTCCGCTTTATGACCCTTTTGACGCGGCCGGCAATATCATCGCCAACGCAGCCGATCGCTCTCGTATGCAATGCAATGGCGTCCTCGATGTCATCTGTCCCGAACGCATTGACCCCACCGCCAAACGTCTCATCTCGCTCCTCCCCCGTCCCGACAATCCAACGCTGATCCTGAATAACTACCGCTCCCGCAGTTACTCCACATCCCGTACCCGCCTTCCTTCTATTAAAGCCGATTACACCTTTAACGACAAACATCGAGCCAGCTATCTCTACAGTAGTTTCTTCAGCCCTGCCCAGCCGAGCATTCACCCGCTTGAAGGCCTTTCCGGCACCGGATTTCCCACCGAAGCCACCGTCATCTATCACCGGTATAACGACGATTACGTCATCCGCCCTAACTTACTTAATCACCTCACCATCGGATTCAATCACCGCCATCTCATTGAAGCGCCGGACTATGTCAGTAAGTTCCCCGCCGACCTTGCCCGCGCCACTTACATCCCCGGCACCGTCACCCCGCTTGTCCCCGGCGTCTCCAGTGTCTATTCCGCCGGAGGCGTCCAATGGGGCAACAGCGTCTTCACCGATTCCCGTCAGCGGACGACCAACATCAAGGAGCAGATCTCCTGGAACCGCGGCCGTCATACTGTCAAATTCGGTATGGAGTATCTAAGAGGTATATATCGCCGCCTGGACTTCAACGGCGCATTCGGCACCGTCGGCTTCAGCGCCGCCGGCACCGGCAACCCCAATGTCGCCAACAGCGGTTCGGATTGGGCCAGCTTCCTGCTCGGCACCGCCAGCGGCGGCGGCTTTCGCTATCCCGGTGACACGTCCTTCCAGTGGCCCTACTATGCCTGGTTTGTTCAGGACGATTTCAAGCTGAGCAGAAAGTTGACCATCAACGTCGGGCTCCGCTACGAACTGCCCGTTTCCAAGGGCGAGCGCAATCTCAAGAACAGTAACTTCTGCCCCACCTGTCCCAACGCCGCAGCCGGCGGCATCCCTGGCGCCATGGTCATCGCCGGTAAAGACGGCGCGCCACAGCGCTTCGGTGAAACCCGTAAGAACGCCTTTGGCCCCCGTCTCGGTTTCGCCTATCAGTTGGATTCCAAAACCGTCATCCGCTCCGGGAGCGCCATCTATTTTCAGCCCTCGCGCGAGGACGGCAATGCCGATAACGGCATCCAGGGCTTCGGCGGTACCTTTGGCTCTATCCCGAACGCACTCTCCAACGGCATCTCTTACCGTGTTCCCACCGGATTCCTTCCCTTTTCCACGCAAATCAACGCTCTGAAGCCACCCGTCAAGGACGCCGCCACCCTCAGTGCCAACCTCCTGAATCAGGCGCCATTCTTCTATTTTTCCGAGGCCGGGCGCGCTCCGTACTTCGCCGATTGGAACTTCACCCTTGAACGCGGAATTACGGCCAACTCCCTCATCCGCGCCACCTACCACGGTGTCGTGGGAGTCAAGCTCCTCTCTCGCCAGCAGTCGCAGAACCAGCTCGATCCCAAACACTGGGCGACATACGGAAGCCTCCTCAGCAGTCCCATCAGTTCCGTCATCAACTCGCCCCTAGTCGTCGCCGCCGGTTTCAAACTCCCCTACGCCGCGTACCCAACGAACCTCCAGTTACAACAAGCCCTTCGTCCATTTCCGCAGTATTCCGACATCAACAGCAACGCCGGCGGCCAGAACGACGGCCACTCGACATACCATGCCCTCGAAACCAGTTTTGAACACCGGTTCAACAAGGGCCTCTTCGTACTCGCCTCTTACACTTGGTGCAAGCTCATCTCCGGTTCTAACGGAGAAGACGCTAACCGCGCCAGTGACGGCGCCGTGCAAAACCAATACAACCGGCGCCTGGACAAAGCGGTAGCCAGTCAGGACACGCCGCATAACTTGCGCGTAAGCTACGTCTATGACTTGCCCTTCGGCAAGGGGCGCAAGTGGATGACGAACGCGCACGCGGCAGCCGAGGCTGTTCTCGGAGGCTGGAAAATTTCGGCGATTCATACGTATGTCAGCGGCTCGCCAATGGCGGTGAACTGCAACCAGAACTTCTTCGGCGCAGGCAGCAGCGCCCGTTGCAGTTTTGCCCCAGGAGTCGCGGATGGCTCGGTGCCGCTCCGCAACCCGCAGTGGAGCTCAGACAAGAGCGTGGCATTTAGCGTCCCGTATCTCAACAAAGCGGCATTTGTGCTGCCGCCGAACATGGTTTACGGAGACACCCCGCGCCGCATGGATTACTTGCGCACGCCTTGGACGATCAATGAGGATTTCTCCCTTTTGAAGGACTTCAAGCTCACGGAGAAGTTCAATCTGGAACTGCGCGCATCGGCTTCAAACGGGTTCAATCGGGTTCTTTTAGCCGCGCCCGTAACCGCGCAAAACAACAGCGCTTTCGGCTTCATCAACAACCCGCAAGGCAACGGCCCGCGAAACGTCCAACTTGGCGCGCGGATCTCGTTCTGAGCGGCGAACGGCTCGGCGGTCCGAACCGCGCACGCGTCCAATGCGGGGCCAGAGTGACATTGTCCATCGCCCTCGCGCGGTAATGATCACAGTGGCCGTCCGCTTACTCACGGCTGCCAAGTTGTTGGTGCCGGCTTTCCGAAAATGCTCGCCGCGCTCCACGCGTTCGAAGCCGCGCACGGGTTTGGGGCCTTCCGTCAACGTCCATTTCAGAGCGATACCCGCCGGAACAGCCCACAGCACCGCCATCCCCGCCTCCGGGCCTGCCAGACTGCCTGCACCCCACGCCGGTAGCGGTCAGCAGAATAGCCGGCCGGAGGAGGTAGTGGCTTCCGGCGTTCGGCAGGCCGCATGGGCCGTATCGCGCAATTTCGAGTGGTTCTTTGCAAGCGGCCAGCGGTCCAAACTGATGTCGTATTCCTTGCGGAACCGGCGCGTCCGGGAAGCGGGGACGATCCCTCGAATCCAGCCCCGCCGAGGGTTTTCCGTGCTGCAGGATGAGCGATCGCTGCTCGGCCAATTCGGCCGGACTTGCAGTTGGGGGAGCAGCAGCGATAGTGTGGTGAGGTGAGTCATCCAGCGATTACGTTTACAAAGCCGATTGACGGCGCCTATGCCGAGATTCTGACGCCGGAGGCGGTGGAGTTCCTGGCGGAGCTTTCCAGCCACTTCGACGCGCGACGGGAGGACCTGCTCTGCCGGCGCGCGGAGCGCTGGGAAGGTTTGCGGCAAGGCCTGCTCCCCGGCTTCTTGCAGGAGACGCGGAAGATCCGCGAGTCCGCCTGGACCGTCGCCCCGATACCATCGGCGCTCCAGGACCGGCGCGTCGAAATCACCGGCCCCGTGGAACGAAAAATGGTGATCAACGCGCTGAACTCCGGCGCGTCCGTCTTCATGGCCGATTTCGAAGACGCCAATTCGCCAACCTGGGATAACAACCTGCAAGGCCAGATCAACGTGCGTGACGCTGTCAACGGGTCCATCGCTTTCAAGAGCCCCGAGGGCAAGGAATACAAGCTCAACGCGACCACGGCCGTGCTACTCATCCGGCCCCGAGGCTGGCACCTCGTCGAAAAACACATGTTGATCGACGGCAAGCCGATCTCCGGCTCGCTATTCGATTTCGGTTTGTACTTCTTCCACAATGCGGCGGAGTTACTAAAGCGCGGGCGCGGTCCGTACTTCTATCTGCCCAAGATGGAGAGCCATTTGGAAGCCCGGCTTTGGAACGACGTGTTCGTGTTCGCGCAGGAGTACTGCGGCGTGCCGCAAGGCTCCGTGCGAGCCACTGTATTGGTCGAAACGATTCTGGCGTCATTCGAAATGGACGAGATCCTGTACGAATTGCGCGATCACTCAGCGGGGCTGAATTGCGGCCGCTGGGACTACATCTTCAGCTACATCAAAAAGCTCGGCCATCGCGACGACAAAATTCTTCCCGACCGCGCGCAAGTCACGATGACGAAGGCGTTTCTGAAGTCGTACGTGGACCTGTTAATTCAGACCTGCCACAAGCGCGGGATCCACGCCATGGGCGGCATGGCCGCGCAGATTCCCATCAAGAACGACCCCGCGGCGAATGAGCAGGCCTTGGAGCGCGTGCGGCAGGACAAACTGCGCGAAGTGAAGGCCGGCCACGATGGCACCTGGGTGGCCCATCCGGGTTTGATTCCCATTGCGAAGTCCGTGTTTGACGAGTTCATGCCCGGTCCGAATCAGATAGCTGTGTTGCGCGAAGACGTCCATGTCACCGAGGCCGATTTGTTGGAGCCGGTGGCGGGCGATGTCACCGCGGCGGGCCTGCAGATGAACGTCGACGTCGGCATTCAATATCTGGAAGCGTGGCTGAACGGCAATGGCTGCGTGCCGATTTACAACCTGATGGAAGACGCGGCGACTGCGGAAATTTCGCGTTCCCAAGTATGGCAGTGGGTGAAGCACGGCGTGCAATTGACGGACGGGCGAACGGTGACAGCGGAATTAGTCCGCGCCGCCATCGACCATGAATTGGCCTCAAAACCGGGCACGCCGAACAAGCAGCGCGCGGCGGAAATATTCGGCGACATGATGACGCGGGACGATTTCCAGGAGTTCTTAACTACCGCGGCGTATCAGCATATCGATTAAGTTCCCATTTAGCGATCGCCTCCAAATGGACTTCGTCTGGCCCATCGGCCAGACGAAGCGTGCGCGCGTTCGCCCACATGGCGGCCAGTTCAAAATCGCCGGAAACGCCGGCGCCGCCGTGCGCCTGAATGGCGCGATCGATGATGTGCAACGCCAGGTTCGGCGCGATCACCTTGATCATCGCGATCTCCGCCCGCGCCACTTTATTCCCCACAGTGTCCATCAGGTACGCGGCCTTCAGCACCAGCAGCCGCGCCTGCTCCAACTCCGATCGGGACTGCGCAATATGGGCGCGAATCGTCCCCTGCTCCGCGATCGTCCTGCCAAATGCCGTTCGCGTTTTGACGCGGCGGCACATCATCTCCAGCGCCCTTTCTCCAACGCCGATCAGGCGCATGCAGTGGTGAATCCGGCCTGGCCCCAAACGGCCCTGAGCTATCTCGAAACCCCGTCCTTCGCCCAATAATAGATTCTCAGCGGGCACCCGCACATTGTCGAAAACAACTTCGCCGTGCCCGTGCGGCGCATGGTCATAGCCAAAGACAGTGAGCAGCCTTTCCACTTTCACGCCCGGTGAATCCATCGGAACCAAAATCATCGACTGCTGTTTGTGTCTGGGAGCCGAAACATCCGTTTTTCCCATGAAAATGGCAATTCTACAGCGCGGATCCCCTGCCCCGGAGGTCCACCACTTGCGTCCGTTGATCACGTACTCGTCGCCGTCGCGCTGAATCGACGCTTCGATATTCGTCGCGTCGGAAGAAGCGACAGCCGGCTCTGTCATTGCGAAGCAACTCCGAATTTCCCCGTTGAGTAAAGGCGTCAGCCAGCGCTGTTTATGCTCTTCCGTTCCGTAGCGCTCAATCACTTCCATATTGCCCGTGTCGGGCGCCGAACAGTTGAAAACCTCAGGCGCGAAATGGACGCGCCCCATGATCTCGCAAAGCGGGGCGTATTCCAGATTCGTCAGCCCCGCGCCATTGGCGCTGTGCGGCAGAAAGAGATTCCAAAGGCCCGCGGCGCGCGCCTTCGGCTTCAACTCTTCGATGATCGGAACCGGGCGCCAGCGATCCTGCTCCACCTGTTCATGAAAAAGTTTTTCGTTCGGGTAAACGTGCTGGTCCATGAACGCTTGGAGGCGTTCCCGCAAGTCCTGCACCTTAGGCGTGAAATCGAAATGCATGGATTATTTTCCTGTAAAATGGGGCGTGCGTTTTTCGACGAAATGCGCCACGCCTTCTCTAAAGTCGTCCGACCGGAGGCTGGCAAGCATTGCCGCTTACGAAGAAATCGTCGCCTCCTCCAGTGACTGAAACATGGCGTTATAGACCTGCTGCTTGATCACGGTCACGGATCGCGGCGACACGTTGTTCGCCAGTTCCAGGGCGTAGGCGCGAACGGCGGGCATGAAATTCTCAGCAGGAATAAC
>SHUN01000032.1 GCA_009697495.1 Bryobacterales bacterium
TGGTCGGCGCGTTTGGCTACGACTTGTTGTTCCAGTTCGACCCGATTCAGCTAAAATTGCCGCGCGGAGACCGGAAAGATCTACACCTGTTCTTCTGCGACGACATTTATTACATGGATCGCAAGAAAGAACAGATTGAGCGATTCCAGTACGAGTTCGAACTCGATGGGTTGTCGACGATTGGGCTGCCGCGTGAAGGGCAAGCCGTGCCGAAAGCGCCGCAGCGGAAGGCCGCGCCGATTACCAGCGACCATACGCGCGAAGAGTACATGGCGAATGTGGAGACGGTCCGGAAGGGGATGAAGCAGGGGAACTTCTACGAAGTGGTCCTGCGGCAGTCGTTCAAAACTACGTATTCCGGAAGCCCTTCGAAGCTGTTTGAAACCATTCAGCAAGCCAGCCCATCGCCATACGAATTCATTTTGCAGTTGGGCGGGGAGCAGTTGATTGGGGCGTCCCCGGAAATGTTTGTGCGCGTGGAGGGGCCGCGCGTGGAAACGTGTCCCATCAGCGGCACCGCACGGCGGACGGGCGATCCGATGTTGGATGCCGAGAACATCAAGCAATTGCTGATGTCGGCTAAAGAAGAGTCCGAATTGACGATGTGCACCGACGTCGACCGCAACGACAAATCGCGCGTTTGCGTGCCTGGATCGGTGAAAATCATTGGGCGGCGGCTGATTGAAAGCTACGTGGGCCTGTTCCACACAGTGGACCATGTGGAGGGGCTGCTGCTGCCGGGATTTGACGCGATCGACGCCTTTTTATCGCACATGTGGGCGGTGACGCTGATCGGCGCGCCGAAGAAGGCGGCGTCGCAGGCGATTGAAAACCTGGAAAAGGACGCTCGCGGCTGGTACGGAGGCGCGGTGGGCATGTTGTCGATGAACGGCGACATCAACACCGGCATCACGATTCGTACCGTGCATTTGAAGAATGGCTTCGCGACGTATCCAGCCGGCGCGACGCTGCTCTACGACTCCGTCCCGGCGGCCGAAGAAGAAGAGACGCGCATCAAGGCGACCGGCTTTTTCCGGGCGATGGCCGGCAAGGCTAAGCCGCCCGCGCCTGCCATAAATGACACCTTCGGCAAGGGGTTGAAGCTGCTTCTTGTCGACAACGACGACTGCTTCATTCAAACCTTGGCGAACTACGCGCGGCAGACCGGTGCCGAGGTCGTGACGTACCGTTCAGGAATTCCGGAATCGATGATCGAAGCGATCAATCCGGATTTGATCCTGGTGAGCCCGGGACCGGGGCGCCCATCTGATTTCGGCGTGCCGGATTTGGTGCGCTTCGCGGCGCGGGCCGGATACCCGGTGTTTGGCGTCTGCTTGGGCCTGCAGGGCATTGTGGAGGCGTTTGGCGGTGAATTGGGAGTCCTTGACTACCCCATGCACGGGAAACCGTCTAAGGTCCGCCATTTCAACAAAGGCGCATTCGTTGGCTTGCCGGAGGAGTTTCGCGTCGGGCGGTACCATTCGCTCTACGCGCTGCCAGAAAAACTCCCCGATGTATTGGAAGTAACGGCGATGAGCGACGATGGGATCATCATGGGCGTGCGGCACCGGGAATTGCCGATTGAGGCGGTGCAGTTCCATCCGGAGTCGCTTTTGACACTGGAAGGCAATTGCGGGCTGCATTTGATTGAGAACATGATCCGTTTGCACGGCCGGGCAAAGGCGGGGCATTGGATAAATCGCTAAAGGCGGTGCTGTATCTGGGCGTCTTCGTATTTACGGCGGCGTTCGCAATTAATTTTTGCGGGACGCTTTTTCAGTGCGGATGCCAATGGATATGGTCCGGTTCGGCGGCCCATTGCAATATCCATCACCGGGCAGGGCCGCACTGCCCTTGGTGTACACACGACGGAACGGGCTTTGTGTTGAGCATGGCCCCAGTGTTTTTGACCCAGGCTTGGGCGGTGTTTCGGACGGCCGATTGGGGTTGGAAAACGCGGCTGGTTGTAGCGTTAGGGTCATTTCCAGTAGTTGGCGGATTCCTTGGCGCCATTGTAGGATGGTTTCAGGGGTACTGGAGCCGTTGAGTGTTGCCTGCCAGGGCCGGAAATTCCATCCTGATTACGCATGGACCTATCAGACATCACCTACATCGCCTACCTGATCATTTGCGCCTTGATTGCCTTCGGCATTTCGGGTGGGGGCGGCGGGAAACGATCACGGCTTCCAGTGGGGGCATGACGGATGTCATGTTCAGTAAGTGACGGATGTGATCGTCATCGGCGGAGGGCTTGCGGGCCTGGCTGCCGCGGTGGCGCTGGGGAGCACGGGCGCTACTGTTGAGTTGTTCGAGTCGCGGCCATTCCTGGGCGGGCGGGCCACGTCGTACTCGCTGCCGGATTCGGAAGTAATCGATAACTGCCAGCACGTACTGCTGCGGTGCTGCGTGAATCTGCTCGACTTTTATCGGCGGTTGGCGGTGGACGACAAGATCCAATTCTTTGCGGAGATTCCGTTTATGGAACCGGGCGGGCGGGTTTCGGTTTTCCGGCGCGGGTGGCTGCCTGCGCCGCTGCATTTCACCGAGTCGTTCTTGCGGTTGCCGTTTCTGAATCTGCGAGACAAGATCGCCATTGCCCGGGCGTTCCTGGCGATTCTGGCGGAGCACGGCAAGCGCAAGGACCTGGAAGACATCTCGATGCTGGACTGGCTCCGGGAAAAGGGGCAAACGCCGAATGCGATTGGCCGGTTCTGGCGACAAGTACTGGTGAGCGCGATTAATGAAGAGCTGGATCGCATGGCGGCGAGCCATGGATTCCAGGTGGTCCGGCTGGGTTTTCTGGCAACCAGCGACTCCTACGAAATGGGGGTGCCGAATGTGCCGTTGGGCGACCTGTATGGATCGCAGGCGTGGAGCGGCATGCCGAATGTGAAATTACGGCTGCGGTCGGCGGTAGAGAAGGTGGAAGTTACGGGCGGGCGCGTGGGCAGCATTATCAGCGGAGGGGAAAGCTATACCGCCAAACAGTTTATTTCGGCGGTTCCATTTGAGCGGCTGGGAAAATTAATCCCCGAGGCGGAAATTGATACGACCGCGTTTGCCCATTCCTCAATCACCGGAGTGCATGTCTGGTTCGACAGGCCGGTGACGGAGATGGCGAATGCGACGCTGCTGGACCGAAACATCCAGTGGTTTTTCAATAAAGACGGCGGGCGGTACATCCAACTGGTGATCAGCGCTTCCAGGAATTTGCTGGAGATGCCGCGGCAGCAGGTAATTGATTTGGCGGTGAAGGAATTGCGCGAATTTCTGCCGTTGGCGCGGGAAGCGCAGGTTTTGAAGGCGCATGTGGTGAAAGAGGCGCGGGCGACATTTTCGGCGGTTCCGGGGCTGCACAGGCATCGGCCGGAGTCTACGACGCGGCTGGAAAACCTTTGGTTGGCGGGGGATTGGACGCAATCCGGATGGCCGGCAACGATGGAAGGCGCGGTGCGGAGCGGCTACAAGGCGGCGGAATTTACGGCGGCGGCGCTGGATCGTCCGGCACGATTCCTAATTCCCGGCATAAAATAGAATTGTATGATGACGCGACTTTTATTTACCTTTGCACTATTCGCAGCGGCGCTGCCGGTGCTGGCGGATCCGCCAATGACGAAAATCCGTGTTGAAGTCCGGAAGGCGCTGAATGATAAGCCGGTGGAGCGGGCGAGCGTCGTTGTCAAGTTTGTCGAAGGCCGGTCGGTGGTGAAGCTCGGCAAGAAGATCATGACGAGTTATCAAATGCGAACGAATCAGGACGGCATAGCCAGCATACCGGCGATTCCGCAGGGCAAGATACAGATTCAGGTTATCGCGAAGGGCTACCAGACCTTTGGGCAGATCTTCGAAATTGGTGAAGAAGAGAAGACGGTGGAGATCAAGTTGAAGGATCCCCAACCGCAGTTCTCGGTACACCAGTAGGAAGTCAATCGAGCGCGGCGACGCACTCGATTTCAACGCGGACGTCGCGCGGCAAACGAGCGGCCTCGACGGTCGCGCGCGCTGGCGGATTGACGTGGAAATAGCGGCCGTAGACTTCGTTCATCGGGGCGAATTCGGCCATGTCCTTTAAGAAAACGGTAGTCTTAAGAACGCGATCCAGCGAGGATCCGGCGGCGTCGAGGACAGCTTTCAGATTCTCGAGCACGCGCGCGGTTTGCTCGGCGATCCCGCCTTCAACGAGTTGCCCGGTGGCAGGGTCGAGCGGGATCTGACCGGAGCAATAGACGGTATCGCCGTGGACGATAGCCTGGGAATAAGGGCCGATGGCCTTGGGAGCCAAGTCGGTTGCGACAACACGTTTCTGCGCCATAACTTCCTAGTTTAGCTGGAGCGAACCGGTGAGTTCACTGACGTTGCCGATCTTTTCCTCCTGGCAGAAGCGGTCGAGTTCGCGAGCGATGCGGACTGGCGCTTGCGGATCCCAGAAAGTGGCGGTTCCGACTTCGACGGCGGCAGCGCCCGCGACCAGAAATTCAGCGGCGTCTTCGCCCGTGGCAATTCCGCCGAGACCGATGACTGGAATTTTAACGGCGCGGGCAGCTTCGTAAACCAGGCGAAGAGCGATGGGCTTTATGGCCGGACCGGAGAGGCCTCCGAAATTGTTGCCGATGCGCGGACGGCGGGCGCGGGCGTCGACGGCCAGCGAAATGAAGGTATTGACGAGGCTGATGGCGTCCGCGCCGGCGCTTTCAGCGGCTTGAGCGAGGGGTTCAATTTTTGCGACGTTGGGGGAGAGTTTGACGATGATGGGGCGGCGGGTGAGCGCGCGGACGCGGGAGACGACGCCATCCAGCAGCGAAGGGTCATTGGAGAAGAAAATGCCGCCGTGCTTGGTATTTGGACAAGAAACGTTGAGCTCGTAGCCGGCCAGGCCCTCCTCGGCGTCGAGGATGCGGATGACCTCTTCATAGTCTTCGACATCATAGCCGAAGACGTTGGCAAAGACGGGAGTGCCGATTTTGCGAATGGCGGGGAGCTTGTCTTTCACGAAGGCGCGAGCGCCGATATTTTGCAGGCCGATGGCGTTAATCATACCGGCCTCGGCCTCCCAAATCCTTGGCGGCTTATTGCCGTCCATCGGCTCGCGGGAAAGGCCTTTCACGACGATAGCGCCGACGTGGGAGAGGTTTACGATGGAGGCAAACTCAACGGCGTAGGCGAAGGTTCCCGACGCGGCTAGAATCGGATTGCAAAGCGGAACACCGCAAAGGGATGTGGCAAGGCGCGATGATTGAGACGTTCCCATGGTTTCCCTATTCTCCTATAAGGTCAAACGCGGTTCCAGCCGATGGTTGGAGTGGGCCGGGAATTCCGCCCATACACGATGATGATAAAACTGGAGCCCGCGCCCCACCGCTCATTAGCGACAAAATTCTTCCTGTTCACAGCCGCCCTGCTTGTTTGGGTGGTGTTGGTCATGGTCGCCTACGACGTCGCTACTGGAAATGTGAGTATTGGGAAGAGCCTTTTGCTGTTCGCTGTGGTGTTGCTGATTGCCGGCGTACTGGCCTGGGTAACGATTCGCCTCCTTGTACGGCCGTTACAGACGCTGCAGGCCGCGTTGCAGGCCGTGCGCGAAGGGCGGTTGGAGCGGATTCGCTTTCGGGAAACCGGAGATGAGATCGAACACATTGCCCGCAGTTTCAACCAGATGGTGGAGTCCCTGGAAGCAAACAGGCAAGTAATTCGGGAGCGCCATGAACATCTGGAAGCCCGGATTCGGGTGCGGACCGAAGAGCTCGAAAAGGCCATGGAAGGGGCACTGGCGGTGAACAAGGCGAAAACGGAATTCCTCGCCAACATGTCCCATGAACTGCGAACTCCAATGAATGGATTCCTGGGAATGATCGAATTGGTACTGGATAGCCCGTTGGGATTCGAACAGCGAGAACAGCTGATTACGGCCCAGACGAGCGCCCACAGCCTATTATCCATCCTCAACGATATTCTCGATTTATCGAAAATCGAGTCCGGAAAGATGCATCTGGAGTCCGTGCCATTCTCCATCCGGACGCTCATGCGGGATTGCATCCGTCCGCACCAGGTCCGGGCGCAGCAGAATGCAGTGGACTTACGGCTTAGTTTTGATGAGCGGCTTCCGGAGATGATGGCCGGTGATCCGCTGCGCCTCCGTCAAATCCTGAATAATCTGTTAAGCAATGCGGTGAAGTTCACGTCCGCCGGGTACATCGAATTGCAGGTTTCGGGAGAGCTGTACGAAACAGCCGAAGTCGCGATGGTGGAGTTTTCCGTTCGTGATACCGGCGCTGGGATCCAAAGCGAAAAGCTGCCGCAGATATTTGAAAAATTTACCCAGGCGGACGGGAGTATTTCCCGGCGCTTCGGCGGATCCGGCCTGGGGCTGGCGATCACGAAGCAATTGGTTGAATTGTTTCATGGGACGCTGAGCGTCGCCAGTCTGGCGGGGAAGGGAAGTGAATTCATTGTTCGCATGCCTTTGAAAGCCGTCGGGACGGGACAAATGCCAGCGGCTGTCTCCGATGTGAGATCGACTGGGGCGCCTCACTCAAGCGACGCGCTGATTTTGGTCGTTGAAGACAATATCGTGAATCAGAAGGTGATTACGGGATTGCTGCGGCGCAAAGGATTTCGCATGGAAACCGCCGGCGATGGAAGCCAGGCGCTGGCAATGCTGGAACATCGCAAGTTTGACGCCATCTTGATGGACGTGCAGATGCCGGTGATGGATGGACTGGAGGCGACGCGGCGGATTCGGGCTCAGGAGCGATGGCAGGAAATACCGATTGTGGCCATGACGGCCCACGCGATGAGCGGTGATCGGGAACGATGCCTGGCGGCGGGCATGGATGCCTATTTATCGAAACCGATAAATTCCAGCGAATTGTTCCGTGTTCTCGAATCGCTTTTAGGGACGCAACGGGTGTCTGGCAAAGCCGCGCGGGCGGTCACGACCGAAGCGGCGCCGATCGACCCGCGCCTGCACGACGCCGTGTGCGAGGGAGCGCCGGGTCTGGTGAGGGATGTCGTCAATCAATTTTTGCAGTTGGCTCCGGAACGAATGGAAAAGCTGCAACGGGCGCTGATCGCCGGTCAATGCGATTTGGTGGCCTCGGAAGCTGCGGTCATTCAGCAATCCGCTCAGCGAATCTCGGCCAACCCAGTCGCCGACCGGGCCCATCGGATTGCCGAGGCGGCCGGCCGTCAGGATCAGGCGGCGATGCGCCACTCCCTGCTTTTGCTGCGGTCTGAGCTTGACCGGCTGAAACAGCATGCCGGTGAGTTGAAGTCAGCGGCGATCGGTTAGAGTTCGCCGGCCAGCCGGGTAATTTCTGCCCACAACGCCTTGACGTCTTCCCGCGAAGTCGCTTGGTTGCCGATGGCGACGCGGGCAGCGAAGCGGCCCTTCAACATCGTTTGCGAGATGAAGAAAGCGCCGGTGGCATTCACGGCGGAAACGAGCGCGCGCGTTTTATCTTCGGATTCACGGAGCCGGAGGCAGACGGCGGAAAATGGCGCGGGAGCGGCGAGCTCGAAACGGTGATCCGCGTTGACCCAACCGGCGAGCTCGCGCGCCATCGCGATGTGTCCGCGAATGAGTTCCTGTAATTTTTCGCGCCCGAAATAACGCAAGACGTACCACAGCTTCAGGCTTCGGAATCGCCGGCCGAGCGCGACTCCGTAATCCATCAGGCTCACTTCCCGAGGATCGCCGGTCGTCTTCAAGTACTCCGGCGTGATGGTAAATGTCCGGCGCAGCACGTCCGGATGCCTTGTATAGAAAACGCTGCAATCCACGGGTGTGAAGAGCCATTTATGGGGGTTAACAACCAGCGAATGCGCTCGCTCGTTACCCTTGAGCATCCAGGCGAATTCGGGCAGCAGAGCGGCGGCGCCGGCGTAAGCGGCGTCAATGTGAACCCAGGCGTTATGGGCGGCGGCGATGTCGAGAATGGGTTCCAGCGGGTCAACGCTTGTGGTTGAAGTTGTTCCCGCGCTGACGATAACGCAGCAGGGAGTGAGGCCCGCGGCGGCGTCGGCGGCCATCGCATCCCGGAGGGCCTCGGGCCGCATCCGGAATTGATCGTCGGACTCGATCTTTCTTAAATTGCGCAGGCCGATACCGGCGGCGACCACGGCTTTGTCGATCGAAGAATGGGCCTGATCGGAACTATAGACAATGAGCGGCTTCGTAATCCCGTTCAATCGCACATCGGGGTCAACCCACTCGCGGGCGGCCATCACCGCGTGCATCGTGCTGATAGAGGCGGTATCGAAAATCTCGCCAAAATAGCCGTCGCTAAGCCCCATCCACTGGCGGAGCCACCCCACCGCCACCTGCTCCAATTCCGACACCGCCGGAGACGCGATCCAGTTCAGCCCATTCGTATTTAGAGTCGCCGACAGCATTTCCGCGATGACACCGGGCACCGAGCCGGTGCAGGCGAAGTAGTTGAAAAATCGCGGGTGATTCCAATGGGTGACGGCCGGGAGGATCAGCTTCTCGAAATCGGCGAGAATTTGTTCGAGCGATTCTCCTGATTCGGGACCGCTCGCGGGCAGGCGATCAATCAACTCGCCGGGACGCATTTTCGGGTTCACTCGAAACCGCGCCGGGTCTTCCAAATAACGCGCGATCCAGTCCGAGGCTTCCGTCGAGGCGCGGCGGAAGGCTTCGACATCGTGTCTCATCGCTTAAGTATCACCTGAACATTCGTCGCGCATGGCGATTGCGAACCCGCGGAACCATTCGCCAAATTCATTGGCGAGACGCCGCTCTCCGGGGCCGATCGGCAGGCGAGGCGCTGCTTTCGGGAAACCGCGCGCGGCGAGGGTAAGTTGAATTCCGAACGGAGTGGGAAACGGGTCGATTTTCTGAATAAATTCGTCGAGTAACGCTCCGCGGATTGCCAATCGCGCCGTATCGCCTCGCGTGGCTGCACGGTCGATGGCTGCGATTAATTCTGGAACGCCGCAAGCGCAGCCGCTGATGACGCCATCGGCAAGCGCTCGATGGGACGCCAGCAATCGATCGTTCCCCAGAAGTAAGCGGAACGGCATTTTCTGGCGCAATACATGCAGGGCGTCGAAAATTTCGGTGTTACCGCTCGAATCCTTAATGCCGGCGAAATGGCCGGTCTCAAGAATGGCGCAGGCCGTGGCGGCCTCCATTCCGGTGGTGAAGAACGGCAGGTTGTAAAGCAGCGTGGGAGCCAGGCCGGCGGCTTGGCGGGCAAATTCCTGGTAGTAGGCGATGATGCCTTCCTGGCTGTGCCGGAAAAAGTGGGGCGGCATCAGCAGCAGCGCGGTGGCGCCGACTTCCGTTGCGTTCCGGGCAAGCACAACCGCGGCTTCGACGGTGGAGTGCGAGACGTTTACGATCACCGGCGTGCGGCTGCGGCGGACCGCCATCAAGGCGAGACGCATGCGCTCCTCGACGTCGTAGTGGATGAATTCGCCGGTAGCGCCAAGCACCGCGACGCCTTTCACGCCGCGCTCATTCACAAAATCCAGAATATCGAGCGCCAAACTGAGATCTATCGTGTGGCCGTTTTCCCGCCGTGGCGCAATCACAGCGGCCATGGCGCCGAGCACGACGCCTTCACCCAACCGGGTCATAGTTCGTTCCTATCTGTTCCTGACTTTTCGCCATGCTCGCCAGACGGGTATACTCATCACATCGGACAAACACATGGATTCGACTAGCATATCGCGCAGATCCCTCCTCAATCGCTACAGCGCCGCGACCACAGCCGCGGCCTTCCAGATTATTCGGCCCGAATTGGTGCGAGGGCAGGGCAAAGAAAAGCTCCGGGCCGGGCTGGTGGGTTTCGGCGGCCGGGGGCGCCAAGCCATTGTCGACCACCTGAAGGGCACAGAAAACACCGAAGTCGTCGCCGCCGCCGACATCTTCGAAGACAAGCTGGAATCCAATCTCCGCTGGCTGCGGGAAGAGCCCCGCAACGCCGATATCCGCGACCGCGTGAAGATTGATCCCGACAAGCGCTTCGTCGGCTTTGACGCCTACAAAAAACTGCTGAAAACCGACATCGACATCGTGTTCCTGGCCACGCCGCCCGGCTACCGGCCGGAGCATTTTGAGGCAGCCGTGGCAGCGAAGAAACATGTGTTCTGCGAGAAGCCGTTCGGAACCGATCCGGCGGGCGTGCGCCGATTCATGGCGGCGGCGAAAAAGTCAGAAGAATTGAAATTAACCGTCGTCAGCGGGGCACAGCGACGGTTTGACCGCAAGTACGTGGAGACGTTTGACCGGATCAAGAACGGCGCGATTGGCGATATCGCCGCCGGATACGCCTACTGGGTTGGGAACCCGGTGATCCAGCAAAAGGCCCGCGACGCCAAATGGGGCGACATGACGTGGCAGCACCGCGCCTGGTACAGTTTCGTCTGGATTTGCGGCGATCAGGTGGTAGAGCAGCACCTGCACAATATTGATGTTATGAACTGGTTCATGGGCGCGCATCCGTCGAAAGTCGTGGCCACTGGCGGGCGCTGCTGGCGGCCCGGCGATGACATCTACGGCAATATCTACGATCATATTTCCGCCGATTTCGAATACCCGAACGGCGTCCGGCTGTCGAGCTACTGCCGCCAGTTCCCGGCCGGGCAACAGATCCATCGCAAGATCGGCGAACTGTTAGTAGGGTCAAAAGGTAAGAGCAACTGCAATGATCTGGCCGGTCCGGGGCCGAACATCAATCCGTACGTCGCCGAGCACACAGCCTTGGCGAAATCGATTCGCGGCGACGGGCCGTATGTGAATCACGCGATGGCTGTCGCCGAAAGCACTTTGACATGCATCATGGCGCGGGAATCGGCTTATTCGGGCCAGGAAATCACATGGGAACAGGCGATGAACTCAACTTTGGATTTGCAGCCAAAGGAGTTTGGGTACGACGTGAAAATGGACGTTGCGCCGCTGCCGCAGCCTGGGGTTTATAAGTTCGCGTAGACCTGTGTGAAATTCGCGGCGAAGCGCATTCGCGTTTTAAGAGACATGAGAAATATATTTCTATTGCTGGCAACGGGACTGGCACAGGCCCGGTATTTTCCCCTGGAAGGTGGGAACCTATGGGGTTACCGCGTCGCGGAGGTTTTGCGGGCGGAAATCGCCGATGGGGCCGAGTCGATGTGGCCCGATTTCAACGCGGCCGAGGGGGCATCGTATCCCACGGCCTTCGATACTTGCACGGGGCGCGGGCGCGTCGAGAAACGGGAGGCGACGGCGGAAATACTGGACCGGATTTGGGCAAGCGGAATCCAGATTAGTTATAGCGCGACGAATTGCGCCGATGCCGGCGTGACTGATGACCTCTAGTTACAAGCTTGCGTACGGGCGAATCGGAAACGCATCCGTCGTTACCAGCGGTGAATATAGTTTTCGGATCAACTTGAGCCAACACACGTATGCGCCGCGCGCGGTTATCAGCCTGCGAATGACGCTCGCGAATTGGACCCGCGATCCGCTCCAACTCCGATTCCTCAGCGGGCAATTATTCGACTTCGCCATTCGCGACACTTCGGGCGGGGCCGTGTATTTCTGGTCGGCGAATAAGCTGTTTACCGCCGAGGTCAGGGAACTCACGGTGACCGAGGAGATAGATTTGAAGCCTGGCGAGTACGTTTTGGAAGCCTGGCTGACGACGGACCGGAACCCGGTATATAAATCGCAAGCTCCTATCACGGTGGCGGAGAGGTAAAATGAAAGATTGCGAGAAAACACCGGATCCGCGCCCCTAAACGAACCAATCGGGCTGCGAACGTTCCTACTGGCCGTCTTGGTGTCCATCCTTTGGGGAGGCAATCTTGTCTCTATTCGCGTCGGCGTGGACAGTGTGCCGCCGCTTTGGAGCGCGTTCTGGCGCATGGCGGTGGGAACGGTGGTCGTCACTGGATGGGCGCTCTCCCGAGGCGTTTCCATCCGGCCGGCGCCCGGCGAGTGGAAATCGCTGTTCTATTTAGGCGTGCTGTTTACCGTGCAAATCGGACTGCTGAATACGGCGGCGGCGATGACCTCGCCATCGTA
>SHUN01000033.1 GCA_009697495.1 Bryobacterales bacterium
AGGCCCTGGGAAGCACTCCCAGGATCGCGTGCGCCCCCGCATAAGGCGGGCAACTGCCGTTTTCAGGGTGATGGGTGAATTCGGTAACGCGGCCGACGCGGAGTTGACTTGGTGAAACGCAGGAAGTGTTTTCGGAGTGATCGGGGCTTAGACCCCGAAGTTGAAGAACCTGCCGCCGGTGCCGAGGGGCGCGAGGATTTCGTAGGGGCCGAGTGTATCGCCTGTCTATCAGATCGGGCCGGAATCCAGCTCGGAAAATAGTTCTTCTAAATTGACCGCAAGCTCACCGGCGCGCAGATCTGTGGCGACGCGCAGTGGTTCCAGGCCGGAGTGATACTCCCAGGCGGTGCGTTTGACAGGGTCGATTACCCAGCAGAAGGGGACTCCCCAGGCGTGGTATTCCTCGCACTTGCCGAGCATCGCGACGAGGCGGTCTTCCGGGGAGAGAATTTCGCAGCAGAGTTGGACGGGTTCGGTTGGGTAAGGGCCGGGGAAACGGCTGGCCACTACGACGTCCGGGACCAAATATTTCGTTGCGGAAATTCGTACCGTCAACTCGGGAAGCGGCCGGACACCCTGTGCCCGAAGGAGCATCAACAGCGCGGATTGGATTATGGAATGGAACTTGGCGGGCATCGCTTTGGGATAGACGACTCCGTCCTTGTATTCGCAATTGGGCTTCTCCGAATAGCGGAGGTACTCTTCGACCGGGACGAGAGTGGTGCTGCTCATGACCATATTCTACTTGACGAAAGTCTCGCGCAGGAGTTGCTCGAACGCCGGCGTGCAGACCAAAGCGTTGCCGGCGTAAATGGAATCCGCCCCGTCGAAGTTGAAGAATTTGCCGCCGGCTTCTTCGACGATCACCTTCATAGGACAGAGGTCCCAGGGCTTGGCGCTGGGTTCCACCCAGACGTCGGCCTGGCCGCTGGCGACCATCATAATGTCCGGGGAGCCGGACATACTGCGGACAGCCCAGAACTTGGACATGAAGTCGAGGACCGTGTCACGGTAAGCCCATTTTTTGTTGTTCTGAAGGCCGTTGAAGCACAGGACCGCGCGACCGACCTGATCGATGCTTGAGACCTGGATGCGATGATCGTTGCACCAGGCGCCGCCGCCTTTGGCGCCCATGAAGGTCTTGGATTGAATGGGGAAGTGGGCCACGCCGGCGACGGGTTGGCCCTCGGCTTCGAGTCCGAGAAGAACACCCCATTGGGCGTTGCCGCGGATGAAGTCGCGTGTGCCGTCGATGGGATCGATGATCCATGTGCGGCCGGAGCGGGAGGGCTTGGCGACGCCTTCTTCGCCCATTTGGCCGTCTTCGGGGAAGGCCTCTTCGAGGGCGGCGGCGATGAAGAGTTCGGCTTCGCGGTCGGCGTTGGTGACGGGAGAGTCATCACTCTTATCTTCCATTTCAATGCCGGCTTCGAAATGCTTCATGGACAGCTCGGCGCTGCGAGTGACAATACGGCGGGCGACCGCCAATTCCCGTTCGAAATTCATCTATTTCCATTGTAACTTGGACGCGTGTTAGAGTAGCGTTCGATGCTCAAACGAACGGTCTACTCATTGCTGGAAGAGGCGGCGACGGCACACGGGGAACTGGTTGCGCTGCATCAGCCGGTGACGACTACGGAGGGGCGCGGGTATCGGACGTATTCGTGGATCGAGTATCGAACGATTGTGAGGGAGATCGCGTGCGGACTGCGATCGATGGGGATACAGAACGGCGAGATGGTGGGGGTGGGAAGCGAGACGCGGGCGGAGTTTTATTTGTTGGATCTGGGGATAATGGCGAACGGGTCGACGTCGGCGGCGCTGTATGTGAACAGCCAGGCGATGGACCAAGTGTCGGCGTTGCGGCGGTGCGGGGCGAAGTTGATTTTTGTGGAGGACGGGAAGATCTATAAAGCATTGCACGCGGCCGGCGGGGCGGAACTGGGGGCGCAATGGGTGGTCATGTCCGGGTTGATTGACGGCGTGATGACGCTGGATGAAGTGCGGTCCCGAGGGCGGGCGGCGATGTTGGATGACCCCGAATATTTTGAGCGGATCCGGTTGAACGTAATGCCGGAGCAGAGGGCGATTTTGTATTTGACGTCGGGGGCGACGGGGGAGCCGAAGTTTGTGGAGGTGTCGCACGCGTCGTTGGTGGCCAATGTGGACATTGGGAAGAAAGCATTAAATATGGGGCCGAAGGACCGGGTGTTGGCTTTCCTGCCATCGGCGCACATAGCGCAGCGGGTAGGGATAGAACTGCTGCCGCTGGGCTTGGGGATTCCGGTGTATTTTTCTGAGGGTCTGGCGCGGATGGCGCAGGAGTTCAAGTCCATAAAGCCCACGTTTTTCCTGGCGCCGCCGCGGGTTTGGGAGCGGGTGTACCACAGCGTGCGAACAGAGATACAGAAGCGGGGCGGGGCGACGAAGAAACTGTTTTATGTGGCGGTGGGAATGAGCGCGGCCGCGGTGAAATTGCGGGCGGAGGGGAAGCCGGTACCGCTGTGGATGCGGACGCCTTTGGCGTTGTTTGACAGGCTGGTGTTTTCGAAGGTACGGGAGCGGATGGGCGGAGAGTTGACGTTTGCGGTGTCGGGAGCGGCACCGTTGGCCAAGGAGTTAGCGCTGTTTTATGAAGCCATTGGGATGCCGTTGCATGAAGGGTTTGGACTGACCGAGGGCGGGATTCTGACGCTGAATTTACCGGGGAAGCAGTGGATGGGATCGATTGGGCCGGCGCTGCCGGGGATCCATTTGAAACTGGCCGATGACGGGGAACTGCTGGTGAGCGGGCCGACGGTGGCGATGGGATATTTTAACGACGCGAAGGCGACGGCGGATGTGTTTCGCGATGGCTGGTTGTATACCGGCGACATTGCGGAGATTGGGAAAGACGGGTATGTTTCGATCACGGGGCGGAAGAAAGAAATCATCGTTTCTTCGAATGGAAAAAAGATTTATCCGACGCGGGTGGAGGAGTTGTTTAAGACGGACACGCTGATCAGCCAGATGGTGTTGGCCGGGGATGGGCAGCCGCATATTTCGGCGCTGTTTACGATTAACGCCGCGGCGGCGGTGAACGGGCAGACGCTGGAGGAGCTGGCGGCGTCGGCCGAGGTGTTGGCGGCGGTGAAGAAATCCGTGCGGGCGGCGAACGCGCAATTGGCGGCGTATGAGCAGATCAAGAAGTTCCGGGTGCTGCCGGTGGAGTTTTCGATTGAGGGCGGGGAGTTGACGCCGACGATGAAGGTCAGGCGGTCGAAGGTATTGGAAAAGTTTGCGGATAAAGTGGCGGAAATGTACGCGGCTAAGGACGACTTACTATAATGCGGCGGTTGTCGCCTTCGGCGTGATGGATGTGGATGATCCAGCGGTCCTTTGGGAGAAACGCCGCGAATTTTTCGCCCCACTCGATTAGGACTCGCGCTGGGGAATCGAAGATTTCTTCGAGGCCGAGGCCGTAGAACTCGCTGGGTTTTTCGAGGCGATAGAGATCGATGTGATAGACGGCGACGGGCTCGCCGTATTCGTGGATGAGGGTGTAGGTGGGGCTGGAGACGTCGTCGGCCACTGCGGCGCCCCATGCTTCGACGAGGTGTTTGGCGAGTGTGGTTTTGCCAGCGCCGAGATTGCCGGTGAGTTGGATGACAGCCGGCGCGGGGATGAGGGCAGCGATTTGTTGGGCGATCTCCGCGGTTTGTTCGGGGCTTTCGGAGAAGAATTCAGGCATGGGCGGCAGTGACGGCTTGGGGGAGGAATTTGAGCAGGTCAGTGGCGATGACGCCCATTTCGCCGAGGTGTTCCGCGGCGAGTTCACCGGCCTTGCCGTGGAGCCAGGCGGCGGCGATGACGGCTTCAATGAGCCGTGACGGGTGCTGGGCGGCGAGGCCGGCGATGAGGCCGGTGAGAATGTCGCCGCTGCCGGCGGTGGCCATGGCGGGGGTGCCGGTGGGGTTGATCCAGCATTCGCCGTTGGCGGCGGCGATAACCGTTCGTTGGCCTTTGAGGAGAAGGGTGATGCCGAAATGTTTGGCGAAGTCGTGGGCGTCGTCAATGCGGTCATCGACGGGACGGCCTTGCAGGCGGGCCATTTCACCGGGATGCGGTGTGAAAATTCTGGGGCCCGCGGCACCGGTCCATTCGATGCCGGCGAGGGCGTTCAGGGCATCGGCGTCAACGATCATGGGCTGCGGGGTATCGGCTACGAGGCGGCGGATTAACGCGACGGTTTCCGGATCTGTACCGAGACCTGGGCCGATGGCGACGATGGTTTTGTTGCTGAGCGCGTTCGCAATATCGGCAAGAGGAACGGTCATCAATTCGGGGGCGTGGGCGGAAATGGAGCTGAGCGCGCTTTCTTCGGATGCGACAGTGACGAGGCCCGCGCCGGCCCTGAGCGCCGCAAGGCCGGCCATGGCGGCGGCGCCGGGTTTATGATGAGAACCGGCGATGAGGAGGACCTGGCCGTAGGTTCCTTTATGCCCGTCGCGGGCGCGAGGTTGGAGGAGTTCGGCGAACAACGACGGCTCGATCCAATTGCGCGGGATGTCGTCCATGAGCGAGGCTGGAGAGCCGATGGAGGCGACGGTGAGGGGCCCGGTGCGATCACAGTTGGGCGGGAGTGCGTGGCAGAGTTTTGGGGCGGTGAAGGTGACGGTGAAATCGGCGCGGGCGACTGGCGTGCCGGAGCGGCCGGAGTCAGAGGCCATGCCGCTGGGCAGATCAACGCCGCAGATTTTAGCACCGGGGAAGCCGAAGGAGAGTTCGATGATGAGTTCGGCGGCGCGGCCGCGGGGGTCGCCGTCGATGCCGGTGCCGAGCAGGGCGTCAACGATGAGCGTGGCGCCGCGAGCGTCATCGGGGACGTGATCGTGGATGGCTTCGAAGCCGCTGGCGCGGAGCATGACGAGATTGGCATAGGCGTCGCCCTGCAATTCGGCGGGCGGCGCGGAGAGAATGACATCGAGCGAGGCGGGGCGGAAGCGGACGTGGAGCAGGCGGGCAATGGCCAGGCCGTCGCCGCCGTTATTGCCTTTGCCGCAGAAAACGAGGATGCGTTGTTGATGCAACGGCGGACACTCGCGGGCGAGGACATCGACGACGCGATGGGCGGCGTTCTCCATGAGGATGAGGCCGGGGATGCCGGATTCCATGGTGCGCCGGTCGACTTCGCGCATTTCGGCGGCGGTGAGGATTTTCACGCTGCTTTCTCCTCCAGGAGTTCTTCGAGGCGGCGAAGTTGGGAGGGCTGGCCCATGACGATGAGATGGTCGCCTGCGCCGATTTCGGCTTCGGCGGGCGGGTTGAAAATCATTTGGCCCGAGACCTTGCGAATGGCCAGTACAATGATGCCAAGTTCGGAGCGGAGTTGGGCCTGGCGAAGCGATTTCGACACGTATTCGGAGCGTTGGGCGACTTGGACCTGTTCGATGCGGATGTCGAGGCTCATGTCGTTACCGGTGGTGAAATCGATGAACTCGTTGACGTGTGACTTGAGGAGCGACTGGGAGAGGCGCTGGCCGGTGATGGTGTAGGGGGCGAAAACGACGTCGGCTCCGGCGCGGCGGAGTTTGCGTTCGGACTCCTCTTCACTGACGCGAGTAGCGACCGGCAGAAGCGGATTGAGAGCTTTGGCGGAGAGGATGAGGTAGGTATTGTCGGCGTCGGTGGCGAGGGCGGCGATGAGGCCGCGAGCGCGGTCAATACCGGCATCGCGGAGAACTTCATCGCGCGTGGAATCGGCGGCGACGGCGAGCAGGCCGGCATGGAGGGCGCGCTCGGCACGCTCCTCATTTCTGTCGATGACCAGGATGGGCACGCCGGCCTTTTTCAATTCTTCTGAGGCGCTGCGCCCGACGCGGCCGTAGCCGCAAACAATGAAATGCGATTGGAGGTTGTCTATCATACGGCGTCTGCGCCTTTTTGGAAAGTATCCGCTCAGCTCCAGTTCGATCATGGCCTGGGTGAGCACGCCGAAGGCGACGAGCACGGTGGCCACGCCGATGGCGATGTAGAACATGTTGAAGATTCGGCCGGCTCTGCCAAGCGGCAGCACCTCGCCATAACCGATGGTGGTGATGGTCGTGAGGGCCATGTAAACCGCTTCAAAAAGCGGGTACCCGGCGAAGGTCATGTAGCCAACGCAGCCGATACAGATAATGGCGGCGATGGCGACCACGATTTGAAATATGCGCCGTTGGAAGCGTTTGAGACTGGCGCTGTTTTGATGGTCCGGCATCAGGTTCTCCGGATGATCATCATGGTCATGTCGTCGGCTGAATCCGGGGCGAATGTCCATTGGTTGACGGCGTCGAAGACTTCGCGGAGGATCTCCTCATTGGATTTGCCGGCGACGCGCTGGACGGTTTCGATGAGGCGTTCTTCGCCGAACATTTCGTCGTATTCGTTTTCGGGTTCGGTGATGCCGTCGGTATAGAGGAGCAGGATATCGCCCTTTTCGAGGATGACGCGGCTCGAGTCGTACTTTGCCTGGGGGAACATACCGACGACCATGCCGTTCACATCCAGGCGGATCACTTCGGAGCCGCGAAGCAGGATGGGCGGGAGATGGCCGGCGTTGGTGGAGACGAGTTCGCCGGTGGTTTCATCGTAAACGGAAAAGAAGAACGTCGCGTATTTTTCGGTGGTGGTGTTGGCGGCCAGATGTTTGTTGATCTGGGAGACGATGGTGGCCGTGCAGACCTCCGTGTGGCGCTCCTGGATGAAGCGGAGCTGGGCGCGCATGGCGGATTGGATATTGGCCATGAGGAGGGCTGCGCTAATGCCTTTGCCGGCGACGTCGCCGAGGGCGATGGCGGTGTGCCGGGCGTCGATTTTCTGGTAGTCGTAGAAGTCGCCGGAGACGGTTTTGGCGGGATTGAGGAGCGCTGTGATTTGCAGGCCCGCGACGAGCGGGACGGCGCGCGGGTAGAGCTGTTCCTGGACTTCTTTAGCGATGTCGAGATCGGCTTGGAGGCGCTCTTTTTCCTTCGCGACTTTTAACAGACGATCGAGGTTCTCGATCATCATGTTGTAGCTTTGGCTGAGGCTGGCGAGTTGATCGGAGCCCTTGACCGGGATGCGGTAAGTGAAGTCGCCGGCTTGAACGCGCTGCGTGCTTTCGTAGAGGTAATGGACGGCGCGGGTCATGGTGCGGGTGATGGAGACGCCGATGGCGAGGGCGACAAGTTCGACGGCGAGGAAGGTGATGGCGAGGCCGTAGAAGAGGTAAATGAGCCAGGGTTGATCCCAATCGGCTTTTTGGGAAAAGATGACGCGGAAGACTTGTGAGATGCGCGTGTGGACGCCGAGGACGGCTTTGCCTTCCTCCTTCGGCTGGTCCCAAACGAAGACGCTGATTGGCATGCCCCAAAGGACCTGATAGTCGAAGGCGTTGACGGCGGGGGCGATGGCGCGGGTGGAGAGTAGGGACGTGTCCTGATGGAGGTCCATGCGAACGCGGCCTTCGGCGGCGTTGCTGACGAGATCGACGAGGGTGATTTCCCCGAGATTGGGGATTAGATTTTGCAGGTAGCGTTTGCTGATGGGGACGAGAAAGGTGACTTGGCGGCCCTGGTCGTGGAGGTGGACGCCGGAGTAGAGCAGTCCGCCTTTCAGAACGGCGCTGGTATGGTCTTCGGAGGGGTGTTGGAGCGGGGAGTTTTCGGGGAAGCGGAGGACGTTGGCCTGGCCGTTGGAGACGAGGATTTCAATGCCGGGGAACCGGGCGCCAAGAAATCCGAGGAGGCGTCCGGGCTGGGGGCCGTCCATAGTGCGGAGCATAGCGGAGGCGCTGCCCTTAAGCGCGTCGAGATCCTGTTGAAATTCCTGCGTGACGAGGTAGACGGCAACCTGTCCGGAGAGCGCCCAAGCTCCGAAGAGGCCGAGAATGGCGAGGAGCAAAACGGGGACGACGGCGATGAAGACGTAGCTGAGCAGAAGCCGATTGCGCAGACGCCAAATGGAATGACGAACGAGCCGGCGGATCCAGCGGAAGGCGGTCCATGTACCGGCGATGAAGGCCGCCATCGAGACGATGGGTACAAGGATGGAGCCCGGCATGAACGCGGACGAAATGGGAACGAGGATAAGCAGGGCGAGGGTGACGAACTCCAACTTGCCCAGAGCGCTTCGCCAGGAAAATTGCCGGCGCTCGTGGGCACCGGCAATATTCATTCTGGAATCGGGCGTTTTCACTCGTTGCGTGTATGGGCGATGCCGGGCGCAATGTCCGGTTCGGCCATCTCCTCAGGGCTCAAGTAGAGGCGGGTAAGGCCGTCGCGGAGGAGGGTAAAGGCAGTGTCGGGGTCGTCGGCGAACTGAAAAATATTCAAGTCTTCGGGCGAGATCATGCCGTATTTGGCGAGGGCTTCGAAGTTGAAAATCTCCTTCCAGAACGCGCTGCCGTAAAGGATGACGATCATCTCCTTGTGGAGTTTGCGGGTCTGGACAAGCGTGAGGATTTCGAACAATTCGTCCATGGTGCCAAAGCCGCCGGGGAAGACGACGAGGGCTTTGGCGAGGTAAGCGAACCAGAATTTGCGGAGAAAGAAATAACCGAATTCGAGCGAGAGTTCGGGGGAGATGTAGGGGTTGGCCGATTGTTCAAAGGGCAGGCGGATGTTGAGACCGATGGACTTGCCGCCGGCTTCCATGGCGCCGCGGTTGGCGGCTTCCATGATACCGGGACCGCCGCCGGTGGAGACGACAAAGCGGCGGTTATTATGGGGCAGGGAATCGCTCCAGGTTGTAACTTTGCCGGCGAGGAGGCGGGCGCCCTGGTAATATTCGCGCATCGGGCCGTCGTCAGTGATGCGGGCGGAGCCGAAGAAGGCGACCGTGTCGCGGATGCGATTCTTGCGGAAAACGCCCAGCGGTTTCAGGTATTCGCTGAGGATTCGGACGCTGCGAGCTTCCGGGGAGAGCAGGAATTGCGCGTCTTCAAACGCCAGGGGCGGGCGGACAAACTTGTCGCTCATATTTGGGAATCCTCGCCGCGTGATTCCAACTCCGCCACGCGCTTTTCCAATTCTCGTATTGTACTTACCATCGCGGGAAGTTTTTGAAAAGCGGTGATGGCGCGGAGCCAGACGCGGGCGTCGAAGGCGGGGGAGCCTGACATGACCGCGCCGGCGGGGACGTCGCCGCCGATGCCGCTTTGGGCGTAGATGATGGCGTTGTCGTTGATGGTCAGATGGCCGCTGATGCCCACTTGGCCGGCGAGGAGGACGTTTTTCTTAAGAATGGAACTGCCGGCCAGACCGGCCTGGGAGCAGATGATATTGTCCTCGCCGATGATGCTGGCATGGCCGACCTGGACCAGGTTGTCGATCTTGGCGCCGCGCTCGACGCGGGTCTCGCCCACCGTCGCGCGGTCGATGGCGGTAAGGGATTGGATCTCGACGTCGTCCTCAATAACGGTGATGCCGGACTGGACGATCTTGTAATGAGTGCCCGCTTTGGTTTTCGCGAAGCCGAAGCCATCACCGCCGATGACGGTATTGTTTTGCAGGATGACACGGTGGCCGACGCGGCAGAATTCGCGAACAACGGAGTGGGAATGGGCCAGGAAGTCATCGCCGATTTCGGCGCCCTCGTAAACGACAGTATGGGGGAAGAGCGTGCAGCGGGCGCCGATCGTGACGCGCGGGCCGACACAGGCGAAGGGGGCGATGGAGGCGTCGGGCCCGATGACGGCGGAGGGGTCGACGAAGGCCAGCGGGTGAATGCCCGGCGCGGGGCGCGGCGGCTGGTAGAACATTTCCAGGGCGCGGGCGAAATCGTGATAGGGATTCGCGCTGACGACCGAGGCGAGCGGGAGGCCAGTCAAAGGTTGGGCCACCAGGATGGCTGAGGCCTGCGTGTGCTTCACTTTGTTGGCATATTTGGGGTTGGCCAGGAAAGTCATTTGGCCTGGGCGGGCGTGTTCCATACCCGCGAGGCCATGGATCTCCAGGTCCGCGTCACCATGCAGGACCGCTCCGAGGCGCTGGGCTATTTCACCGAGTTTCATGTGAGTACACTGTTAGTATGCGACACTCGACGCGGTGGCTCGCTGGATGTTTGCTCGCCACTGTGATCGCCTATTTGCAGCGGCGGCACGACTATATGGGCCGGAAACGGCGGCTTGGTCGAGCGGGGTCCGGGGCAAGCCTGCAAAAGTACGCTGCCGAAGATCGCCGGATTCATCGAACTGATGGCGAACGCGCTACCGCGGCAACTAGATCGCTACCGGCAGCCTGTCAGAATCGAAGCTCATGAATTGAATGTGGGGGATGCTTCATTCAACATCGAAGAGTCTGCTGGATCGTTACATTCAATGGCACCGTGAGATGCAGTGGCAGGAGCGACGCCGCGCGGCGCCGTCGGGACGATCCTCTTGTCGTCTATAATCCAGATAGCTGGAATGAATGCCGAGGAAACTCCGGGAGTTGATTGCCGAATTGGAGAAGCAAGGCTTTGTCAATCGAGGCGGCAAGGGCAGCCATCGCAATTTCACGCATCCCCGCGTTGCCCGCCCAGTCACGATCTCCGGCGATGCCGGGGACGACGCCAAGAGGTATCAGGAGAAGGCCGTAAAGGCCGCTATCGCGGAGGCCACAGGATGAAAGAAAGCGCGCGCTATGTGAAGATCGTCGAGTGGTCCGATGAGGATCGGTGTTTCGTCGGCAGTTGCCCGGGATTGTTGTACGGCGGTTGCCACGGTGAGGACGAGGTGGCGGTTTTCGAGCAATTGTGTACAGCCGTCGACGAAGCGATTGATCTCTATAGGCGAGACGGGAAGCCGCTGCCACCGCCGACTAGCGGGCGGGACTATGCCAGCAAGATGCTGAGCGTCGCGTAGGTCAGCCTTTCGTTCGCACGGTCCAATGGGGCTGGATCGAGTTGGCACAACGAAGATAACTCCGGGTCCAGTCGCCGGGCGGTATCAGTCGGAGCCGTGGTTGCGAGCGTTCCGCTTCCCAAAGCCGGGTCCCAATGTCGCTGCCCAACGACCGGGCGTTCAGCCGCGGCCCGGTTTTGGCCGTCGCCTGCAGCGGCGGGTGGGCGGCCTTTGGTCATGCGTCAATCGCGATGCTTTTCCGTGCCTCGTCAATCCTGCGACGCTCGATCTCCGTCCCGTGGTGTCACCGCCACTGATAACTGGCGGTGACACCCCTTACCGCCAGCGATGCTGTTGGACTTCCTATCCAGGGACCACACTTAAGTTAGCGCATCTGGGACGCAGACCCCAATATAAACCGATCAACGGCGCAGTGTAGAGTGATCGTTGCGACGGGATCCAAAGGCGTTCTGGGAAGTTGCAATCAATCGGGATCCCGAAACTGGATCGCTGGCAGCCGAGGTCATTTTGGCAACGTTTATTTTAACGGCTACGGTAGAAAGGCAGAGGCCCCAGGCTCGCGTTTTGGAGGGATTGAAAGTGAAACTGCTGATGATCGGCGGCGGCCAGTTCGTGGCGGCGGCGGCGGTCCTCAAGGGAACGATCCTGCCGAAGGAGTTGCAAGCCAAGCGCGACGGCTCGCTGACGTTCGCGGCTTGGGAACTCTTTCAATCGCCCTGTCTCATCCGGGTACACTGTTAGTATGTGACACTCGACGCAGTGGCTCGCTGGATGTTTGCTCTCCACCGTGATCGCCTCACCCATCTTGCGCCTACGAGCGCAATTGAACAAATATCGGGCGAGGCATCCGCCGCGCACTCGGTGGCGCAAGCGATGGGACTCGACTAAATGGACCGGAAACGGCGGATTGGCCGAGTGGGGCCGGTGCCGCGCCTCCAAAGGACTCCGCCAAAGATCGCCGAATTCATTGAAATGGTAGCGCCGAGG
>SHUN01000034.1 GCA_009697495.1 Bryobacterales bacterium
AATGAGATTATATGCTGGGGCGACTCGGGTTGCTTGGGTTATCTCGGGGTGCTTCACCGAAGGGACCGGCTCGCTGACGCTCGCGGCTCGGTAACTCTTCCTCGGCGTTAGTCCCTGGCCGCGGGCACGAGCGCCACATCGCGTAGAACCCTTTTTCGCTGGCTATCAGCTTGTCGCGAACCGCTTCCTGCAGGGACACCGCGGCGAAGAGCTGGTAGAAAATAATAGCCCTTCTCATTCAGCGCCATGGCAGCGCCATCCCGGCGTTGCCTAATCCGATGTTGTAGGAAAGCCGCACTCGGCCGCTGGATGGATTCATCTCGAACTCCTTTTGATATAGCGTTTAGAAGTGTTCGCTTAACTCACCGAAATTTTCAAGGATTATTAATTTGGCGGGAGCGGCTGGGCGGGCGAGCTCCTCGCGCTCGAGGATCCACGTACGAGGATGGGGGAGGAAAACCGCGTTGAATCCAGCGGCAAGGGCGGGGTTTACATCGCTCTTGGGGGAGTTGCCGATCATCCAGGTTTTCGGAGCATGGAAGCCTTTGGAAGCGCCGAGATGCAGATACGCCGCCACGTCCTTCTCCTTCACGATTTCCGCGTGATGGAAAAAGGGCCCGAGTCCGGAACGGTCAATCTTCATTCGTTGTTCGTCCGGATGGCCTTTGGTGAACAGCGTCAGCTCGTGTTTTGCGCTCAGGTAGCTGAGCGTCTGATCGACGCCGGGGCGAAGGATGATGGGGTGATGGAGGATTCGTTCGGCGAAGGCGACAACGGCGGCCAGGTCCTCATCGCTGATCGGGCGCTGGGCTAATTTCTCGTACGTTTCCGCCAGATTGCGCCCGAAGTTTTTGGAACCATAGCCGTGGAGCTTGGCATTCACGGCTTCGATGGCGTCGAGCACATCGCGAACCTGCGGCGGGGTCATGTGTGAATGATTCAGGAAATCGACGAACTCGTCGAAGGCCTGTTCGAAGAAGATATTGTTCTCCCAAAGCGTGTCGTCGGCGTCGATGATGAGGTGTTGGCGGGTCATGAGCTGGGGAGGAGGCGGGCATGGCCGTTGCGGGGGGCGAGGGTGCGGAAATGTTCTTTGCGGCGCTCACGAGCGGCGGTTATCGGGAAGTGTTCGGCGAGGCGCTTCAGCCGGTCGGCTTCGCTACGCGACATGAGGAGTTTTTGGCGGACATGCACATCGTTGACGGCTTGTGCGAGTTGGAAACTGAGCTGGGCGTCGTTCAGCCGCGGCTCCGGGAGCGACTCGCCGCTCCTCAGGGCGCGCATGGCGTAGTAACCGGCGATGGCTTTATGCACGAGCGCGTCGGGCGCGGGCGCGGCGTCGAAATCGTCGTCGAAAAAAGTGACCTTGGCGGATAGGAAGGGACGCTCCTCGATCAACTCGGTGATTTCGAAACGGCGGTAGCCGGTGGTTTCCATATCCAGGCGGCCGTCGTCGTAGGACTTTGTGACGTTGTCAATCCGGGCGGTGCAGCCAACGGAGGCGATGCCCTGTTCCAGGGTCAGAACGACGCCGAACTCGCGGGAGCCGCCGAGCAGCTCGTTGATCATGAGCTTATAGCGCTCTTCAAAGATGTGCAGAGGCAGACCGGCGCGAGGGAAGAGGACCAAGCCCAGGGGGAAAAGCGGCAGTAGCGCGTCCGGCATGTTACTATTATCCCTTCGCTTGCGCATAGAAGGCAGCAACATATTTCTCACAGGCGCTTCGAGCGGGATCGGCGCGGCGTTGGCCGTGGAGTTGACGCGGCGCGGGGCGCGCGTGGCGGCGGTGTCGCGGCGGGCTTCGGCGGGGGTGGCTGTTTCAATCCAGGCGGATCTGGCGATTCCCGAAGAGCGGGCGCGCGCGGTGGGGGCGGCATTGGCGGCGTTGGACCGGATTGATATATTGATCAATAACGCGGGCGTGGGCGTGTACGCGCCGTCGTGGAAAACGCCAATGGACGATATGAGGCACATGTTTGAAGTGAACCTGTTTGGAGCGGTGGATCTGACGCAGAGGCTGGCGCCTTCGATGGTGGCGCGGGGAAGCGGGCTGGTGGTGAACGTGGCATCGATCGCGAGCAAGGTGACGTTGCCGTGGTTCACGTTGTATTCGGCGTCGAAGGCGGCATTGGAGGCGTTCACGCGGGGGCTGCGGATGGAGTTGGCGTCCACCGGCGTGGGCGCGATGCTGGTTTGCCCTGGGTATGTGAAGACGAATTTTCAGAACGCGGTTTTGGGCGGGCGTCCGCCGGAGAAACTGGTGAGCGGTAAACGATTCGCGTCGACGGCGGGGGCGGTGGCGCTGGCGGTGGCGGATGGCATTGAACGGGATGCGCGGACGGTGATGACGCCGGCGCTGGGGTGGGCGCTGGTGGCGGCGGCGCGGCTGGCACCGGGCGTGGTGGATGGGCGATTACGAGCGATGTTGGAGTCGATTGGCGATGAGTAGGGCCATCTATTTGGTCGGCTTCATGGGAAGCGGCAAATCCACGATTGGGAGGCGGCTGGCGGCGGCGCTCGGCTGGCCGTTTGCGGATTTGGATGAGGATATCGAGGCCGCGGCCGGGCGGCGGATCGCGGATATTTTTTCGACGGATGGCGAGGCCGCTTTTCGCGAAGCCGAACACGCGGCCCTGGCGGCGCGAGTGCGGAGCGGGGACGCGATTGTGCTGGCCCTGGGCGGGGGTGCTTTTGCATTTCCGCGAAACCGGGAACTGCTCGCCGGAGCGGGAACCAGCGTCTGGTTGGATTGTCCCTTTGCAGTGGCGCTGCGGCGTGTGGAGGGGTTCGCGCACCGGCCGTTAGCGCAGGATCCGGCGCAGTTTCGCGCGTTGTTTGAAAAGCGGATCGCCTATTATTCGATGGCGGATGTTCGGATTCCGGCGGGTTCCGATGATTTAGACGAGATCGTACGGTCGATTGTGGAGGCGGTGAAATGAACTTACGAAAAGACGCGTTGGCAATTTGCAAGGCGGCGCTGCGGGCGGCGGACCCGGAAGAGGCACTGCTGCGGCATGTGCGGTGCGTGGACGGCGTGTTGTTGGCCGGCGGCGGAAAGTACAGACTGGACAAGATTCGGAACGTGTACGTTGTGGGCGCGGGGAAGGCCTGCGCGCCGATGGCGAAGGCGGTGGAGAAACTGCTGGGCAAGCGGATCACGGCGAGTTGCGTGATTGTGAAGGACGGCCATACGCTGCCGTTGCGGAGGGTGGTGTTGAGGGAATCGGCCCATCCGGTGCCCGACCAACGGGGCGTGGACGCGGCGTTGGAAATTGCGTCGCTGGTGGCCGGGGCGGAGGCCGAAGATCTGGTGATCTGCCTGATCAGCGGCGGGGCGTCGGCGCTGATGCCGCTACCAGTGGCGGGGTTCACGCTGGAGGAAAAACAGGGGCTGACGCGGCAGATGTTGGCCGCGGGCGCGAACATTCATGAGATGAACTGCGTTCGAAAGCATTTGTCGGGGATCAAGGGCGGGCAATTGGCGCGGGCGGCGGCGCCCGCGCAGGTGTTGACGCTGATCTTAAGCGACGTGATTGGGGACGATTTGTCGACCATCGGGAGCGGTCCGACGGCACCCGATCCGACGGCGTGGGCCGATGTGGATGAGATACTGGCGCGGTTCAAATTGGCTTTGCCCCGTCCGGTGCCTCGGGTGGAAACGCCGAAGCCTGGGGATGCCGTGTTTGCGCGGGTGAGAAATGTGATTATCGGCAGCAACGCGCTTTCGGTGGACGCGGCGGCGTTGAAGGCGAAGGCGCTGGGTTATCGGCCGCTGGTCTTGTCGACGACGATCGAGGGCGAGACGCGCGACGTGGCCCGGATGCATGTGCAGATCGCGAAAGAGGCGCTGCGGGCGAGGCGGCCGGTTGCTCCCCCGGCCTGCATTTTGTCGGGCGGAGAGACGACCGTGACGATACGCGGCGATGGGATGGGCGGGCGGAACCAGGAGTTCGCCCTGGTGGCGGGAATGGAACTGGAAGGGACGCCGGGAATTGTTGCGCTGTCAGCCGGTACGGATGGCACGGACGGGCCTACGGACGCGGCGGGCGGGTTGGCCGATGCGGGGACAGTGGCGCGGGCCGCGGCCAAGGGGCGCTTCGCGCGGGCGGACCTTGCAAACAACGACAGCTACCGATTCCTGGAGGCCGCCGGGGACTTATTGAAGACGGGGCCGACGCGGACGAATGTGATGGACATCCGGATTTTGCTTATAGCGAAATGAGGGGACAGGGGTTACTGTTCCCTATTGTTTTGGCGCGGGCGCGTCCTCGTTGATCGATTTGCGGATTTCGATGTCCCCGCGGTCAACTTCGATTTTCACCTCGGGACCGCCATTGGAACCGCTGAGCGTCGCCGCGCGGCCATCCTCTTTCACTTTGAACGGGTCGCCGAAGTCGTTCTCGATATGCCCTTTCTTTACCTCGGCTTTCAAGTCGAGTTTGGCGCCGGTGGGGAGAATTAACTTCGCCTTGCCGAAGCGCGTGCGGGCATTGATTTTCGACAGCGGCAGGCGGGTGGGACGGATCTGAATGTCTCCGCGTTCCAGATCGACTTCCAGAGTGCCTGTGAAGTCGGCGAGCTCAACGTCTTTGGACTTGCTGGTGATCTGAATGGGACCGATAAGGCGGCGTCCGGTTAAGCGGCCGTGGACAAGTTCGATTTCGCCTTCGATGCGTTCGACACGCAGACTCGAGTTCTGGCTTTCGAACCGGAAGGGTTTGGCTAGATTGCGGAACTTCATTTCGCCGGAATATTGGCCGCTGACGGTGGCAACTCCGGCGATGTTTTCGAGTTCGACGTCCTGGCCGCGGCCTTTTATATCCACGTTTCCTTTCGCGTTGACGATGCGAACCATGTCACTGCGCCGAAGGTCAATACGGACGTCGCCGCCAATGTTGTTCAGGCGGACACCGGAATTGTCACTGTTGATTTCAATGGCGCCGGCGATGTTCTCGACGTCGTAATCGCCGTACTTGCCGCGGCCTTCGATGGTGGCGCCTTTGGGCACAGTGATTTCGAGGTCGGCGTGGGCCTGGCGGGAGTTGGAGGCGCGCTCCAGATTGGTGCGAATGAGGATCTGGTCACCGGACCGGACGATTTCAAAGGCGGTGGATTTATCCTCTTTGTTGGCGTCGTCGCGGGTGAGGGAGCGGATGGTTTTGGTGCCTGTGACGCGTACCTCTTCGGACTCAACGCCGATGATGCGGGTGCCGCCGCGAGCGTTCTCGATGACGATGCGCGGGGCCTTGCCGACGGCGGTTTGGGTGCCGGAGATCGCGAAGTCAAAGCGTTCGCCAAGGATGTCCCAGTGGGGAAGATTATTGCCAAGGGCGCTAATGAGATTGTGGTTGCGGGCGGCGTACATGCCGCTGCCGAATAAACAAATGAAAATGACGAGTGCCCACTCGCCGCCGTTTATGCCGCCCCTGGGAGTGAGTTGGCCGTTGCGGTGCAAGTTGAGAATTTCGACGACGCGGAGAGTGCCCCAGCCGATCAGCAGCCATGGCCAGTAGTCGCTCAGAACGTCCAGGACGCGGAAATCGGGGACGAAGTTGCGCATTAGGAACAGGGCGCCGATCACGATAAGGATCAGGGGGCCAACGACGGATGAGCGTCTCATTGCGCGCCTCCTTGGGAAAATGGCGGGGGTGGGGGCTGTAAGGCGCGCTCGGCCAGGCGAATCGCGCCGAGGAAAATGATGATAATCGGCCACGTCTTGGTGAAGCTGATCGCTCCGTTGTGGTCAATGGCGAAGAGGACGCCGATGAGAATGAGCGTTAGCGGGCCGCGCAAGGCGCGAAGAAGTAGCGCGTTACTGTTCACGAGGCACCTCCGGGGAGCTGGAGGCAGAAGACGAGCGCGTACGTTCCAGCAGCAGGTAGATGCCGAGACCGATGAGGGCGACGGGCCAAAACTTGAAAATCTGAGAGAAACGCAGCAGGCCGAGATTGTTGAGCAGGAAGATGACGCCAAGGCCAATCATGACGGCGGGACCCACCGGAGGGCCTTCCGCGCGGACTGGAATCACACTGGAGAACTCTTCGACGGGGCGGCCCTCGGCACGGTTCCTGGCAGTGTGGTAGGCCTCAAACGCCATGTAAAAGATCCAGGCTGGACAGAGCATGCCGAAGAGGGGTTGCATATCGCCAACCGAGTCGGCATTGGCGATGCTGATCAACGCGCCGAAGATGACGACGTGGATGAGGCCTTTGGCGTATTGCGCGTTATAGATCGCTCCGACGCCAGGGATAAGGCCCAGAATGAACGCGAGTCCGGGCGACGGCGCTCCAGGAGCGTTTGGATTCGGCAAGGGCGGGGGTGCGCTGGGGGAGGCCGTCCATGGGGAATTCGGTGGCGGGGAATACGGCGGCTCGGGCGCCGGCACATGTTCACCGCAGTAGATGGTGCCGAGCGCGGCGTGTTGTTCTTCGGGGGCCAATGCCTTCCCGCAAATGCGGCAGAATGCCGTCTGGATGTTCCCAGTTTGTTCCATGATGAACTCCCCTAAAAAGGTCGAATTGGCTCCGTCCCTGGCTCTAGCGGCCGGGTGGCGGTGTCGTTCCGCTGCGTCTGCCTGTCCTGCTCTTCCTGATCGGCCCATTCCTTGAGCCGGGATTGAATCTCATATACAACGCGGACATTTTCGTAGTACTTCACGACGCGCGACCATTGGCGGTGGGCGCCGTCCTCGACGCCGGCCCAGATTCGAACCGGTTCCAGATCGGCGGCGCGGAGCTGGCGAACTTCCAGGCCGAAGACTTGGGCCAGGATGGAGACCGATAGGATTGTCATCGCCATGCCCATGGCCAGCCGAGGCTGCAAAATGGGCCTGAAAAATTGTTGGATGGCGCCGAGCCAGCCGTCATTGTTAACGGTGGCGGCATTAGCGGATTTGCCGCCTGACGTTTCGAAAAGGATGCGCGTCAGCAGTTCCTTGGGCGGTTCGACTTCGGCGGCGCGGCCGATGAAAGCGGTGACGCCGATGACGTCGGCGGCGAGTTCCTCGCAAGACGCGCACGACTGGCGGTGGGCGTCAAAAGCCCGCTGCTGCTCGCCGCGGAGGGTTCCGTCGACAGCGTCGCAAAGCAGGATTTCGAATTCCGCGCAGTTGCAAGTCATGGCCTTAGTCCGCCCGGCTGATGCTTTCGGAGTACGCGAGCCAGTTCCGCGCGTCCGCGGTTGAGCCGCGACTTAACCGTACCCTCCGGCACTCCCAATGTTTCCGCAATCTCTTTATATTCCATTTCCTCCAGGTCGCGCAAAATGACCGTCTCCCGCAGTTCGGGGGAGAGTCGCTGTAGCGCCGCTTGCAGTAGTTCCGAAGCTTCGCGCCCGGCAACCAGTGCGTCGGCGCGGCTGCCCGCTCCCACCGAGCGCTGCTCCAACATCGGCAACTGTTCTTCAATCGAGTCCGTGATGCGTTCCTGGCGGGTGCGCCGGTAGTTATCGATGAGGAGATTTCGCGTCATTCGCGACAGCCATACGGTGAAAGAACCCTGTCCGGCGCGGAACGAAGGGAGCGTCCGAAAGAGGCGAAGGAATACCTCCTGGGTTAAATGCTGGGCCTCGGAGTCCTTCCCCACGAAGCGATAGCAAATGGAATAAACCCGTCTGGTGTGGGTCTTGACGAGGTCTTCCCACGCGCCCTCGTCCCCGGAGACGCATCGCTCCACCAGTTGTATATCGAGGTCGAAAGTTGGTTCCAAACGCCGGCTCCCGAGGCGGGCAGTTTGAGGCAATTCCCAAACCGGCATCACGCCTGTTCCCATGTTCTGGGTTTCCCCGAATTTCTGGATTACTGCGACTGCTGCCAGTGCCATCACGTCCCCGGTCTCCTTCCTGGCGCGGCCCATTGCTCACTTTTCCCCGCGTGAGCTGAGTGCGCGTTCAGAACTAGTTACGAGGATCTGCCATAATAAGTTCGCACGAATTGCGGGGCTTGGCTATCGCATTTCGGCCCATGTGAGTTTTTATTTGTCTTCCGTAACAGTTTCCCGCATCCGGCGCTGGCTTCCGCTCTTCATTGTGTGTGTTCTTGCGGCCTTGGCGCTGGGAAGTTGGCAGCGATTTAAGTCCTTTGATTGGAATGCGTTCGGGGCCGTTTACCGGAATGTTCAATGGGGATGGATGAGCGTTTCGGCGGCTCTCGTGCTCGTCACCTATCTGGCGCGCGTGCTGCGTTGGCAGATGATGATCCGGCCATTGGCGCCGCAAGCGCCCGCCTGGCGGATTTTCAAAGCAACTGCGATCGGATTCACCGCGATGATTCTTTTAGGTCGGCCTGGCGAGTTGGTCCGGCCGTGGCTGATTGCGCGGTCCGAGGGCGTGTCGTTTTCGTCCCAAATGGCGACTTGGTTTCTGGAGCGGGTGTTCGACCTCTTGGCGGTATTGGCCCTTTTCGGATTTGGATTGTACGCATTTGACCCGGCGGGGCGAGACGTCTCTCCGGGGATCGCGTGGATTCTGAACGTCGGCGGCGGCTTGGTGGCGGTGATGGCGGTTGCCTGCCTCGTGATCTTATACTTCGCCGGAAAGTCCAAAGAGGCGGTGATGGGGCGATTAACGGACGCGCTGGCGATATTGCCAGAACCATGGCTTTCGCGGTCGAAGGGATTCGCCGCTTCGTTCACAAGCGGCATGGCCTGTTGCCGGAAAGCGTCGGACGTCATTGGCTTACTTGCAATCACGGCCGTGGAGTGGCTGGTCATCTGTGGCGGCACGGTGTGCTTTTTCCGGGCGTTTCCAGCCACGGCGCATATGAGTGGTTTGGATGCCGTGGTGTATCTGGGGTTTGTGGCGTTCGGGAGCATCGTGCAGATTCCGGGTATCGGCGGCGGCGTGCAAATTGCGGGAACAGTGGTGTTGTCGCAACTCTTTGGCCTGAGCGCGGCGGAGGCGGCGGGAATCGCAGTGGCCAACTGGCTGGTAACATGGGTCAGTATTCTGCCAATCGGCGTTGGACTGGCCGCCTCCGAGGGATTGCGATGGCAAAACCTCCGCCGGATCAGCCAGGATTTGCAGGGGCAGGAACCGCAACCATGAAATGTCCGTTTTGCGCGCATCAGGAAGATAAAGTCATCGATTCGCGGGAGAGCAAGGATGGTGACGCGATCCGGCGGCGGCGCCAGTGCCTGGCCTGTGAGCGGCGGTTCACCACGTACGAAAAAATTGACGAGATTCCGTACATGGTGGTGAAGAAGGACGGCCGGCGGGAGAAGTTTGAGCGGCAAAAAATTCTCAACGGGCTGTTGAAGGCGTGCGAGAAGCGGCCGATTCCGATAACGAAACTGGCGGCGATTGTGGATAAAGTGGAGGCGCGGTTAGCAGATAATTCAGAACGCGAGCTTCCGACTACAGACGTAGGAGAAATCTTAATGGAGGAGTTGAAGACGCTGGACAAGATTGCATATGTGCGATTTGCGTCAGTGTACCGGGATTTTCAGGACGAGCAAGCGTTTTTGAGTGAGTTGCAAACGCTTTTAAGGACTCGGCTGGGGGACGGACGGTAAAATCTACTTCTACGTTAGTAGTAAGACGGCCGTATTCGGTACTCCGCTTATTAACAGCGCAGATTGCGGAAACCTTTTTGCGACACTGGCATCAGAAGCAATAGGGGCGAGATCGCTCTTAACTTTCAAGCGGTTGGGTGCTATACTCAGTCTTGGCACTCCTTGCGCAGAGGGGTCGAGATTCGCGTGCCTGCCGGGCAGTAGCCCCACCGCCCGAACACCACAACGCAGAGAGCTTATTCCGTCCGGATGACGGAGAAGTGGGATGAATGGATCATTTTGACGATCAGTACCTTGGCGACGCAACCGAGCCATTAGGTCTGCCTTTTGACGAAGAGACAAACTTTTTCCATCCGGAGGAAGTGCACGACGGGGAAGACTTTCAGGCGGCGCAGCAGCAGGAAGAGTCGATTTATACGGATGACCCTGTTCGCGTTTATCTGCGCGAGATGGGCGCCGTTCAGCTATTGACGCGGGAGGGGGAAGTAAATCTGGCTCGCCGGATGGAGCGTGGAAAGCTGCGGATGATGAAGGCGATCAGCCGGTCGGCAGTCGTTCAGAACCGGGTGATTGAATTCGCTGAAAATGTGAAGCGGGGCGAGATCCACCTGGAAAATCTGGTGGATTTGGGCGACGTTGAGGAAGGGACGCCCGCCGAAGCCAAGATTCGGAAGGAACTCACGGAGCGTGTTCTGAATCTGGGCTCGCTGCACCGAAAGCAGATGCTGTCGCTGCAGAAGTTGATGGAGGCCACGGCGCCCAAGGCATCGGAAAAAGATCAGGCCGTCCGGAAGGCATACCGCAAGATCTACTACAAGGCCGCAAAAGCCCAGGTAGATATGAGCGTTGCGATACGCAAAACCCCGTTCCTGCCCAGCCGGTGGCGCGAATTCGCCAAAGAGATTGAGCGCACGGTGGATGAGATTATGCATCTCGATTCCGAACTCCACAAGCTGGAAGCGCGCAAGGACCCGCAGAACGTGATGCGTGTGCGGGAACTGAAGAAGGAATCAAAGAAGAAGCAGGAATTTGCCGGAGCCTCGGTACTCCAGTTGCGGCACACCATTACGGTGATCCGCCACGGGGAAGTGGAAGCGGAGAAGGCCAAGAAGGATCTTGTCGAGGCCAACTTGCGTCTGGTCGTCTCTGTCGCCAAGAAGTACGTCAACCGCGGATTGCATCTTCTCGACCTGATCCAGGAGGGCAACATTGGCCTGATGCGCGCCGCCGATAAGTTCGAATATCGCCGCGGTTACAAGTTTTCCACGTATGCCACTTGGTGGATTCGTCAGGCGATCACCCGCGCGATTGCCGATCAATCCCGCACTATCCGCATTCCGGTGCACATGAACGAGTCGATGAACAAGTTCCTGCGGGCCACCAGGGAGCTGGAAAAAGAGTTGGGACGGCAACCGACCAACGAAGAGATTAGTCGCCGGATGGATATTCCGGTGGAAAAAGTCCAGAAGTTGAAGACAATTTCGCGCGACCCGGTTTCGCTGGAAACGCCTGTTGGGCGTGACGGGGAATCGGCTCTCGGCGACTTGATTGAGGATCGCTGGGTCGGTTCGCCGGTGGACGCCGTTATCGAGTCGAACGTTCGCGACGAGACCGCCAACATTCTGAAGACGCTTTCTCCCAAAGAGGAAAAAGTGATTCGAATGCGGTTTGGCATCGGTTGCGACCGGGAACACACGCTGGAAGAGATCGGCCAGGAGTTTGACGTGACCCGGGAACGAATTCGCCAAATCGAAGCCAAAGCTCTGCGGCAATTGCGTTCACCGGAACGGGCTCGCCATCTGCGGGCTTTATTGGCTGCCCGCTAACGGCGATCCGCCGCCTTAAAAAGGCTGAAAAAGACAGGCTGAAATCATTTCCATCGGAACGATGGTTTGCCTCGAAGGGTATCTGGCAGACTATCTGCGCGCCGGAGTGCGGCTTCGGCGACGGATGTTTAGAGGGGCGCAACGTGGGCGAATGGGATCCTGCACGGTTACAGGTAAATATCCCCGTTTATCTCCTTGGGCGCTGCAAATCGCAGGGGGATGAAAATCCTCTCGGAGCTTCGCCTTCGCGTCGCCTCCACTCCGCCCTTTCGCTGCATCGAAATTCTTTCGCCCGAGGACCGCATGACCCGCGTCGAAGTCCGCATCAACGACTTTCTGGCGATGGGCGTGAACACGGTCTGGGTCCTCGACCCCGAAACCCGTCAAGCGTACACGGCCACCGCCGCGTAAGGGTTGCGCGAAGCCAAAACCGGCGTCCTGCGCCCGGAGTCGCCGGTCATCGAGATGTCCTT
>SHUN01000035.1 GCA_009697495.1 Bryobacterales bacterium
CGATCAGTAGAGAGTGCGATGTTTGCATTTTTTCCTTTTGGCATCGCTGATGGTTACGCCGCCCGCCACTCCGCTCGTGACCGTCAGTTCCGGCGGCAGCCAATTTCATCACGCGCAGATCGAAATCCGACTGCCGCAACGGGTAGCGCCCCGCTTTCACCAGTGAATCGATTACGCCGTCCAGCGACGTCGGCTGCAATTGATAAAGCCTTCGCCCCTGCTCGATCTTCGGAAAATTGAGGACGTTGTCCACCAGCCTGCTGAGCCGTTCGCTTTCACGCAGCTCCGTCTCGCTATCCGGCCGCATTCGCAGCATCTCGGCGAACATCCGTATGGCGGTGAGCGGGGTCTTGAATTCATGGGACAGGCTGGAAACGAACTGTGCTGCCACAGTAGGTAGATGCCCGAGGCGACGATCACCAGAACGAGGCAAGGTGAGGCAACATAAATACCGGTCCGGGCCAGCGGCGGGCTCGCCTGTTGCGCCGGAGTCCGCGCCTGCACGCGATTCGATGCGATGGCCACCAAACATTTCTTGCCCGACTCAGGCATTTTGGACAAACCAATCAGCCAGTCACCGTGTGGCAACCACGCCGGATCAGGCCCGTCGCGCCGGAGAAACGGAAGCCGTGTGCCCACGTCCGCGCGGAGCAGCCCGCGCGGCGCGACCGCTGCCATTAGCGACAGCCCCATTTTGCGTTTCCGCATCGATTTGCCCCTTTCGGGGTTTGCACCTTACATCAGGCAGGCACTCCTGTAACGCGGCTCCCCAAAGGGGGCAAGGCCCGCTGTCGCATTGGGGGCGTGCTCGCGCCATTGGAATCGCGCCTCGCCTCAAGCGATGCTGAGGCCGCCGGCATCGCCGGGATCCGGGCGTTCGCGGTTCGTGCCAACGATGACGACCCTAAGGCCTTCCAAGAACCGTTGCGGTCCCCACCATCTCCAGAGTCTGCCGTAAATCAATACGCCGGTTCAAACGGCCAATTTGCCGTCGTCGTATACCCACCATCCACCGCAATCACTTGCCCGGTTACATAACTCGATGCCGGGCTCGACAAGAACACCGCCAACCCGGCAATATCCGCCGGCGTCCCCATTTTCGGATTCGCCTGCACGCCTTGCAGCCAATCGTGCATCGGCTTCTGCGCCCACATATCTTTATTCAAATCCGTCAAAATAAAGCCCGGCGCAATGCAGTTCACTTGAATGTTATTGCGGCCCCACTCCGCCGCCTGCACGCGCGTCATGCCGGCAATCGCCGCTTTGCTAATCGCGTAAACACTCAAATACGGAATCCCCAGCAACGACATCAAACTCCCGATGTGGATAATCTTTCCGCCCTTGCCGCCCTCCACCATCCCGCCGCCAATGTACTGGCACAACTCAAAAATTCCGTGCAGATTCGTGTCGAGAATCTTGTTGTACTCGTCCTTCGTATAATCCTGCATCCGGCGCCGGACATTCGTCCCCGCCACGTTGATCAGAATATCGGTCTTCCCCCGGAACTCCGCGGCAAACGCGCGGATCGAGTCCGAATCCGTCATATCGATCGACCGGGAATCGGCGCTGTAGCCGGCCGCCGTCAACACGGCAACCTCCTCAGCCAATTTATCCGCGGAGCGCGCCGCCAGAATGGTATGCGCGCCGGCGGCCGCGATCTCCTTAGCGATCGCCAAACCGATGCCGCGGCTTGCGCCTACGACGAGGGCGGTCTTGCCCTTTAAAGAAAAAAGTGTTTCAAGAGACATGTTGAGATCTGTGTTGAGTAGTGGTTTTAATAACGAACAACGCGCCAAGATACAAAGCGCCGCCGATCAGCAGCGTTTCTCGCAAACCTAGGTATATCGCAAAGAAGATCGCCGCCGCTGAGCCGAGCACGCTCGACGCCGCGTTCAACGACCAGGCCCAGCGCACGCTCGGCTTGTGGAATGCTTCCAATCGGGCTAACCCTTGCGGAAACGGCATGCCCATGCAGAACCCGGCCGGTGCGATCAACAGCACGGTGAGCAGCATCTTCACCGCCAACGGCAGCCCCACTAGCGCTGTCGTAATCGGCGCGGCGGTAAATGCCAGCATCGATACCAGCACCGTCACCAGGCCCAACGCCCGCATCAGCTTGCCGTCGTCGTCGCCGATATACTTCCCGCTCAAATAACTGCCCAGACCGCTGGAAATCAGCATCGAAAATACAATCACAGTCAGCGCGTAGGTCGGATGGCCCAAAAACAATACGAACTTCTGAATCAACGCCACTTGAATCAAAATGTAGCCCACGCCGATGCACAGGAAATACATCAGGAAACGCAGCACGCCCTTCTCCCGCGGCAATCGCGTTCCCAGCAGCAACGGCGGCATGGCCAGAATGATGATCGTGGCCAACAAACTCACGCCCACCAAAGAGAACAGCATCGGCACCGCGCGATTGATTTTATAATCGGCGCTCTCTTTGTTCATCGTGGTCAGGAAGTTCCACAAGTCCCGCGGCTGCACCGTGTAGAAAAAGAAGGGGCGGTTATCGCTGACAGCGGTGACGTCAAACGGATACTGCTCCAGCCATGCGTCCAGATTCTTCGCCAGCAGCGCCTGCCCGAATGGCGAATTGGCGCCATCGCCCGGCAAATAAATACGCTGAAAACGCGCCTTGGCAATAATTCCTTCCGCGCGTTCGACATCGCTATCGGTGAAGGGTTTGCGGCTGATTAGAACCGTGTCCCGCGCGCCCCAGCCCTCCAGATCTTTTTGGGAGCCTTCGCGAATTACCATCACGTGCCGCTGCGGATTGGTCTCGCCCAGTTGCGCTAATGCCTCCCGCGCCAGGATCAGAAGCCGTACCGATTCCCGCGGCGGATCAAAGCCCCATCGCGTAATCGCCAGCACGCCGTCATTATTCAGATGGCTCAAATAGTCGTTGAAGGCGTCCGTGGTGTACAGATTGTTTTCCGAAAGCGCAAACGCGCCCGCCGCCGTCGATGCCCACGTATCCACCAGGGTTGCCTGCAAAACGCTGTACTTTTCCGTGCTCCGCCGCACAAAGCTGCGGCCGTCTTCTTCAAAAATCTGAATTCCCGGGCGTCTATACAGATTGCGGCTGATCCAGGCAAACTCCCCGCGCATAATCGTCGTCGCAATGATGGGGTTGATTTCAACGCCCGTAATGTCTGTTGACCCGGCCGCAATCGCCCGCGCCACATCCCAGCCGCCGCCCGGGCCAATGATTAGAGTCTTCGCGCCCGGCCGCATCAGGTACGGAAACGCCGGCCCCTGCTCCGTCAGGTCTCGCGTTTGTTCCGCCGTCAGCCGATCCACGTCGAAATCCATGATCCCGGTCGAGGCATCGGCGTCGATCACAATCTGAGTCTGTCCGCTCGTCTTTTCCTTCGCCACCGCGATCCGGGAGAAAGTATTCCACTTGACGAAAATCTCGTTGTCGAGCGCTTGCCCCTTCGCGTAATGAACGTCGATCCAATGCTTCTTGGTGTTGAAGACGACCAGCACCGTCAGCAGCAAGGCGACGGCCACCGAGGCCGCCCGCAGCGTCCGGTGTCCGGCCATGTTGTACCAGATTGCCGAGGCTGCCGCGAACAAAACGGCGGCGGCGATCACCGTATTCGGCCCGCCAAAATTGTTGAGCAGCGGGATCAGCAACAAACAGCCGCCGGCCGCGCCCAGCAGGTCGAAAAAATACACCCGGTTAATCCGCTCAATCGTCTCCGAAATCACGAGCGACACAATCGCCCCGGCCAGAAAAAACGGCAGCGCGCTGAAGAAGTAGACCGCGGCCAAAGTCGTGTTCGTCAATTCCTGCCCGCGGGTCAAAATGAAGATCACGCTCACCAGCGGCATCACCGCGTTGATCAACGACAGCCGCCCCAGCTTCCGAAACAGCGGCCCGCGCTGCGCGGCGATCACATACGAAAAAACGCCGCCCGCGCCCAATCCGAACAGGGCGATAGAAATGGCCAGAAAGGCAAAGTGGTAGTAGAAGACCACCGAGAAGATACGGGTCATCGCGAGTTCCAGTAGCAGCGTCGCCATCGTGGTGAACGCGACGCCCATATAAACTTGCGGCCAACTGATGGTTGCGGATTCGGGGGAGGTCGTAATGCGGGACAAGTAACTATGGTAATAGATGTTGCGCCTACATCATCGCCGTTGGCGGCGCCGGCTCGTCCGGATGGCCCGCGTTCCTGATTGGTGTCGAGATCATATTGATCGCCATCAGCGCCAATACCCCGACTCCAACAAAATAGCTCGGCTCCCTGAAAAACTCCGGAAGCCCAATCTCCAGCAGTGCAAACGCCGCCACCACCAGCCCCATTAATCCCTCGCCCGCAATCATTCCCGAAGAGATCAAAATGCCAATATTTTCACTCCGAGCCCGCTGCCCTTCATTGTGCCCTTTGCGCGTCGAAATGTAGTCGCTGACGGCGCGGAAACAGCCCCCTACGAAAATGGAAAACGTCGTCGCGAACGGCAAATACATCCCGACGCTTACCAGCATCGGGCTCTTCACCTGCATCATGATCATTCCAAGGCCCATGAAGATCCCCATAATCACCAACGGCCACGCCATGTCCCCGCCCACAATGCCCTCGGCAATTAACGCCATCAGGCCCGATTGCGGCGCCGGCAATTTCGCATCGCCAAAGCCGATCCCGCCCTGCTTGATATTCGCCTGGTGCAACAGCATCAAAGGGAAAAACATGACGAGCGATGACACCACCACCGAAAGCAGTTCCACCCATTGAATCGTGCGCGGCGTGCCGCCCAAAATATAGCCGACCTTGAAATCCTGCAATAGCTCTCCGGCCACCGCAGCCGACACGCAGCCAACCGCCGCTACCGCCAGCACAATCGCCACGCCGCCCGGCCCGCCGACGCCAAGCGAGACCATCAGCAGCGCCGCAATCAGCAGCGTGGAAAGCGTCAAGCCGCTGACAGGGTTATTCGATGAGCCAATCATTCCCGTCAACGAGCCCGAAATCGTCGCGAAAAAGAAGCCCGTGACCAACATCACCGTGGCCGCGACCGCGGCAATCCAAACCTCGCCCGCAAAGTAGTAGTACACCGCAATCATCGCCAAAAATGTAAGCCCAATCAGCCCAAAAACCGTCTTCGAGCTCATGTACTGCTCGGTGCGGTTGGTTTTGTCCACCGCCGGACCCGCTCCCCGCATTTCCGCAAACGAGCGGCTCAGCCCGACACTCAAATTCTTCCGCATTTTCCACAGAGTGTTGGCCGCGCCGACGAGCATCCCGCCCACCGCGATCGGCCGGACGATGTAACGCCACACGCTCGCCGCCAATCCCTGCCAATCGCTCTGCGGCGCGCCCGGCGGCAGGAACTTGTTCAAGTCATCGCCGAGAAAGTAAATCAGCATCGGAATCAAAAATCCCCAAGCCAGCACGCCGCCGGAAAAATTCAGCGCCGCCAGCTTCGGCCCGATGATGTAGCCGACGCCGATATACGCCGGGCTGATCGACGGCGCCGCCGCCATCGTGACACCGCCCACGCTTAACGCCCGTTGGTCCGAACCCAGCTTCACCACGCTGCGCCCCAGCGTGCCTATCTGAAAAATGAAATTGCGGTCCGGCTCAAACAGTTTCATCACGCCGAGAATGTAAACGGCGGCACCGGTCGCCATATTGATGAACAAAAACTTCGCGGCCTTCGACGCGGACTGCCCGGCTTTATGAATCTCCGCCGCTGCCACCGATTCCGGAAACGGCAGATCGTCGTCCTCCACCATCACCCGCCGCACCAGCGAGACGAACAAAACGCCCAACACACCGCCAACCAGCATCAGCGCCGTTGATTTCCAGTAGCCGTGGGCGATGTCGAACTCCGGCCACGCCCGCGAAATCACAAACGCCGGAATCGTAAAGATCGCCCCCGCCGCGATTGACTCGCCAATCGAGCCGGCCGTCCGCGCCAAATTCTCCTCTAAAATGGTGCCCCGCTTAAAGCGCAGCAACGCCATGCCAATGACGGCCGCTGGATACGTCGCGGCGATCGTGATGCCCGCTTTCAAGCCCAGGTAGGCGTTCGCCGCCCCGAGAACGACGCTCATCACCAGGCCGAGAATCACGGCGGCGTAGGAGAACTCGACCATCTTCCGGTCGACCGGGACGTAGGGGACGTGCTTTTTCTGGCTCACTATGTGGGCCATCATAACGCGCCTTTGGATACAATCGTGGAAGAAATGACAATTCCGTTTCGTCAGGATGGCCGCGTCGCGATGGTGACCGGCGGTGCAAGCGGTATCGGCGAAGCCACTTGCCGCGTTTTTGCGGCCGCCGGTGCCGAAGTATTGATTGCCGATATTGATTTTCCCAGAGCGGAAAAGCTCGCCGCTGAACTCGCCGGCGCCCGCGCCGTCCATTGCGACGTCACCGATGAATCTGGGGTCCGGGAGCTCTTCGGCGCCTTGGAACGGCTCGACGTGCTCGTTAACAACGCCGGAATCGGGCTTGTTGGTAGCGTGGAAGACACCGAATTGGTCGATTTCGAGCGCTTAATGCGGGTAAATGTCACCGGCCCGTACCTTGTTACGCGCTTCGCGATGCCTCATTTGCTCAAATCCCATGGCCGCATCGTGAACATCGGCTCGGTCGCGGGACTCATCGGCGTTAAGAAACGGTTCGCGTACTGCGCTACCAAAGGCGCAGTGGTTGCGATGACCCGGCAACTTGCGGTGGATTACCCCACCCAAATCCGCGTAAACTGCATCTGCCCCGGCACTGTGGATTCCCCTTTCGTCGAAGGGTACCTGGAAAAGTACCACAAACACGAGAAAGAGAAGGTTCGCCAGGAATTGAGTTCTCGGCAGCCGATCGGACGGTTGGGCAAACCGGAGGAGATCGCGAATCTGGCTCTCTATCTGGCGTCGGATGAGGCGGGATTTGTGAATGGAAGCGTGGTTTCCATCGACGGCGGCTGGACCGCCGCTTAGGTTTATCCCGGTAACACGCAAGTTCTACTAATGGTGGCCACAAGTCCTGTCGATACAATAGGTAAGCGCTGCCACCTGCGTAAAGTTTCGGGGGGTATTATTTGATTGACTATTCGTACGGGAGTCGGGCAAACTAACAAGCACACGGTGAAGCCGGTCTCGAGTCCGAATCAACACGAAGAGGTTTATTGTTTTGAAGACAGATTTGGGTGTTTTCACGCTGAAATGGCGGATAGTACTGGCGACACTCGTGGTTTTACTGGCAGCCTTGCCCCTATTAGCCGTTCCTGTTAAGAAACCGGCGGCGAATGGAAAGTCGTCGAAAGCGCCCGCAAAAGCTACGACCGTGGCAGCATCGAAACGCGCGGCAACCGTCGCGGCTAAGAAACGGTCTTTGGTGAGGTCCCGGTCCGGACGCACGGGAGTAGTCGCTGGCGGCCCCTGGAAGGAACCGACATTCGCCGATTCGACGGCAGGCGACAGGATTGAGGGCGAGGATCTGACCATTCGCCAAGCGGCGGTCAGTGCGTTGGGGCCGTATAACGGCAGTGTTGTGGTGGTGGACCCGAAGACGGGACGAGTCCTGACGATCGTGAATCAGCGTCTGGCGTTGGGCAGTGGCTTTCAGCCCTGTTCGACGATCAAACTGGTCTGCGCGTTGGCAGGTCTCCACGAAGGTATTATGGAACGGGCAACGCCATTCCGGCTTAATCGGCGCGTATCAATCAATCTTACCGAAGCGCTGGCGAAGTCAAACAACCCCTATTTTGCGCAAGTTGGAGAAAAACTCGGGTTTGACCGGGTCTACTCCTATGCAAAGCAGTTCGGGTTGGGTGAGCGCGCCGGATTGGGAATCGACGGCGAAACGCCGGGCGTCTTGCCGGAAGCCCCGCCGAAGTTTGGCGGCGTCGGCATGATGACCAGTTTCGGTGAAGGCATCCAGTTGACAGCATTGCAGTTAGCCTCATTGTTGTCGGCGATTTCGAACGGTGGAACGATGTACCACTTACAATATCCCCGATCAGCGGAAGCACTTCGGGGCTTCGCGCCTCGCGTGAAACGTCAGCTCGACATCAGTGGTGAGATTCCTGAGATTAGGCCCGGAATGATGGGCGCGGTGGAGTATGGGACCGGGCGCCGGGCACAGTATGACCCCAACGAGCCCATCCTCGGGAAAACAGGTACGTGTACGGATCGGACGACGCCGACACACCTAGGCTGGTTCGGCAGCTTCAACGAGGTCGGGAATAATAAATTAGTAGTTGTCGTGCTGCTGACGGGCGGAAAGGCTGTAAACGGCCCGGTAGCAGCGCAAATTGCCGGAAGTGTTTACAAGAATCTCTCCGGCCAGCAGTTTTTTGCCGCCAATCCGGGCGTCAAAACTTTTTTTTAGAATTTGTGGACCTGTTTCTCCCGAATTCACGCTCTACCTAGTAACGGGGAGTTGATTCCCAATACTAAACTGACGGGCCAGCTTTTTTTCTGGTTTGCTAGACGAAATACGATACCGCGCACCGCCGGCTAGGAGCGAGACTCTCCTGGCCGGCGGAAATAGTTTTACTACCACGCGCGGGGTCTAATTCCTCCGCCTTTAGGCGGACCGCTTCCAGCCACAGTGCGGCGGACGCGATAATCCGGAATCCGGCAGTTGGAACCGTCCCGTCGAGGTCTCCGCCTGACCTGCAAGCAGTTACAGCGAAAGCGGTTATCGCCAAAGTGGTGAAGTGCGCGGCAGTTGAAATTTCGCGCCAGCGCAACGACTTGGCCAGACAAACGGAGTTCCAACCGCCGGAGTTAGGATAATGGGCCAGGGCGCAGCGAAGCGCTATAGCAGCGGCGAGTTCGGAAGTCTTGTCTTCCCCGCAGCGCAACGGCCACGCTCATCGTTAGCATTCTTCCCGCGGTTTTAGCCGCGTCCCGCGATTTTCAGTCGCCGCCCAACCCCACCGGCTTGAGCCGGTGGTTGTTTAGCGGGGCGTTGACGCCAGACGGGTGTAAATCGTCTCTTTCAGCTCTTCAAGGCCCTCGCCGGTGGCGCTGGAGATCTGCATGAATTCCAGCCCATGTTCGGCTGCGATCGCGCGAACGGCCTCAACGCGATCCAGGTCCTGGGCAGCGTCAATCTTACTGGCGACAACGATCATCGGCTTGGATCCGAGTTCTTCAGAGTAGCTGGATAACTCGTTACGGATAATGTCGAAATCCTGACGCGGATCCCGTCCTGTGATGTCACTGACATCGACCATATGGATCAGCAGCCTCGTCCGTTCAATGTGCCGGAGGAATTGCGTTCCGAGTCCATGGCCCTCGGAGGCTCCTTCAATCAACCCTGGGATGTCGGCGACGACAAAGGTTCGGTCATCGGGGAGCTGGACGACGCCCAGGCCCGGTTCCAGTGTGGTGAAGGGGTAGTCGGCGATTTTAGGGCGGGCCGCGGAGATGCGGGAGATGAGAGTGGATTTTCCGGCGTTGGGAAAACCGACCAGTCCGACGTCGGCAAGAAGCTTGAGTTCCAACCGGAGAGTGAGTGCCTTGCCGGTAACGCCGGGCTCATGTTCGGTCGGCGTCTGGTGCGAAGCAGTGGCGAAGCGGGCATTCCCCTTACCGCCTTTTCCGCCCTTGGAAACAGCAAATCGCTGATCGGCGGCGGTGAAATCGAATAGCTGTTCGGCGGTGTTCCAGTCGTAGACGATAGTCCCAACCGGCACTTTGACCTCGCGGTCGTCGCCATCCCGTCCGGTGCGATTGGAGCCCTCGCCATGACCGCCGCGTTCGGCTTTGTGCTCCGGATTATAGCGGAGGTGCAGAAGCGTGTTGTAATGCACGGATGCGACGATGACCACGTCGCCGCCCCGACCGCCGTCGCCGCCGGAGGGCCCGCCATTGGGGACGAACTTCTCGCGCCGAAAGGCTAAGCAGCCATTTCCGCCGTCGCCGGCCTTTACGTAGATTTTTACTTCGTCGATAAACATGTGTGTACTAAAACGAAAAGCCGCCCTTTTGCGGCGGCTTCTTTACAATTCTCGGAGGATCTCTTAGTTTGCAGGAGCCTGAATGGAGACGAACTTCCCCATTCGACCGCGATTCCGAAAAACGACGGTGCCGGCCACTCGGGCGTAGAGGGTGTCATCGGATCCGCGACCGACGTTTTCACCGGGCTTGAAAGGTGTCCCGCGCTGCCGGACCAGAATGGAGCCGCCGGTAACGATTTCGCCGGAGAAGCGCTTGACGCCGAGCCGTTGGGCGTTTGAATCGCGCCCGTTCTTAGTTGAGCCTAAACCTTTTTTCGATGCCATGACTACTGATTCCTTACGCTTCGATACCGGTGACCATCACCTGTGTAAAACTTTGGCGGTGGCCCTGGGTTTTTCTGTACTGTTTCTTACGCTTGAACTTGAAAACAAGCAGCTTCTCGCCGCGTCCATGGATTTCAATTTTGGCATTGACCTTGGCGCCAGCGGCGTCCTTGCCGGCTTTAAGTTCGCCCGCGTCGTTGACGACGGCGAGCACCTTGTCGAAAGAAATTTCGGCGCCGGGGTCACCGGCAAGCTTTTCGATCTTCACTGACGTGCCGGGGACAACGCGATACTGCTTGCCGCCAGTCTCGATAACTGCGTACATCGCTAACCTCTTCAGGTGTTCTTTGTTGGATTCTTTGTACTTACGGGGGGCAAGTGGGGGGACTGCACACCCAAAGCGCTCACGGAACCAGTCCGCAACTAACGAGTATACCTTTTCCGGGATGGTTTGGCAAGGCTGGCTTGGTGGCCGGGTGCACACGCAACAAATCGCCCTCCATCGCCTGCCCCTCAAATCGCGGTTCCTCCGCGCTCCGCGGATGCGGCGAATGCCGGGGCGACCACCTCGCTTCCGGCGCAACAAACAAGAGCGCCCAGCTTCGCCGCGGCCGACCGCTCCGGTTCGCAGGCGACCGGTGCCAGAGGTTGGCGTGATGCGCAATCGCGCATCCGGCCCCCGTCACCGCAGCCCACCCGGTCTCATCCGGGGCCACATCCATGGGCGGCAAACTCGCCCTCGGATCCTCCTCCCTGTCATCCCCCAACCCGCCCGGCGCTCCCCGAGCAAACGGCTCCCGAACAGGTAATACAGGCACCCGTTCTCCGTCGTTATATCGTCCTGCGCCACCCACAGCGTCATTCCATGGGGCCGGTCGAGCGGCAGATACGAATAGTTCTGGTGCCAATCCATGTCCACTCCGCCGGAGGGCTTGAATAACAGGTGGTCGTGGAACAGCGCCAACTCCGGAATTTCGAGCGCGGCGCAAGTCAACCGGCCCAGATGGCCAGCCAACTCCGCCAGCGCGGGCGACTTCCGCCCCGGATCGTGGACAATCCGCGCATACGGCCCGTCCACGGCAAATTCCAACACCGCCTCGTGCGCGGCCCGCGCGGCGGCCAACTGCTGAGCGTCGAGCACGCGGCCCAACTCCGCCGCCCCTCGGACCGCAAAATCCGCCGCCGTGCTGGGACTCGAATTCATGCCCCATCCTGCCAGCCCAAGATGGGTGCCATTATTAGGAGCCATAGTAGTGGTAGGAACGAATGACATGCCCATCGCCGACTGGCGCAGGACCTACCGGCTGTCCCACTTCGCGTCGGCGCTTTATAACCTGCGCTTGCTCCGAGTGGTGCTCCGGCACGTCGTCGATGTAACCGGCATCCCGCTCGAAGCGTACTTGGCCCAGCTCACCGACAGTATGGACGAGGCCGAACCCGGAACGGTCTATGGGGAACTCCGCGGGATCTTTGATCGCTATACGGATTCCCTGTTAAGCGGAGGGCCGTTCGTTCTTCCATTTGACGACGAAGATCCCATCGT
>SHUN01000036.1 GCA_009697495.1 Bryobacterales bacterium
TTAGTAAATAAGGCGCTCGAATATCTTGCAAATCTCTCCAAGGAATCGGGGGCCGACCCGGCCCTCCAACGGGAACTCGCCGCCGGCTATCTCCGCGTCGGCCACCTTCTGGGCAATCCGGACTACGCAAATCTCGGCGACCCGGCCGGTGCCCTCACAAGCTATCACCGCGCCCAGACCCTCCTTGCAAACGTTGAACCAACGGCCGAAGTCACCAACGATGTTGCCGGCGTCCATGAAGCCATCGCGCGCATGCTCACTCTGAATGGCGACACCGCGCGCGCCGTCGAGTCCATTCGCCGCGCCGTGGCGATCCGTGACGCCGCCAACGCTGCTCCCGATCTTAAGGCAGCCAGCTACCACAATCTTGCCAGTGCGCTCGCAGCCACTGGCGCTGCGGCTGAAGCGCTCGAGCTTTCCCAAAAGGCGCATCGGCTCGCCTTATCGTTAACCGGTCCCGACGCCGTTCGCCAACAAGCCCTCAGCCATAGCCGCGTGGCCGCGGTACTTCTACAGACCGGTGACGGTGCCCGTGCCGCCGAATCCTATCGAACGGCCGTGAATCTTTACCAACAGATAGCCTCGGCCGACCCTCTTGCCCCTCGGCCAAAACGGGACCTTTCGCTCGCCCTCGAAGATCTCGCCCGCCTCGAGTCCTCGACGGACGGGGCAGGCCTCTATCGGCGGTCCCTGCAAATCCGCCGCGACCTCGCCGCGGCCGACCCCCAAAACATGCAGGCCCGCCGCGACCTTGCCTATTGCCTGCTTAAGCAAGGATCCACCGGCGAGGCCGTCGAAGCGTTTCGGCAACTCTCCGCGTTGGACCCGGCCAGTGTCCTAGCCCGCCGCGACTTGGCAGTCGCCTGGGAGCACCAAGGCAACGCGCAGGTTCAAGCCGGCAAATATACCGAAGCCATTATCAGCTACCGCCAATTGCTCCAAATCGCGCGCGAGTGGATCCAGCGCGCCCCCTACAACCCCTACGCCAACGGAATGTTGGCCGTAGCCCAGGTCAAAATGGCGGAAGCGTTGTCTAGAACGGGAGACCGGGACGGCGCCATCAGCAGCTCCCGAGCTGCCATACGCGTCATCGACGGGTTGCTTGAAAAGGAGAAGGACAACGCACTGTTCCGCCGCGATCGGGCGGTTGCTCAATGGACCCTTGGCCGAGTTTTAGTTGATGTCGCGGCGGTTTCAAAACAACCCGCTCATTGGAGAGAGGCGAAAGCCGAACTGGAGCGAGCCCGTCAACTGTTCGCCGAGATCGCGAGCCGGAACCGGCTTACCGGGGAGGACTCCGCCGTGAGTGCGGCTATTGGGAACCAGCTTGAAATCTGCCGGCGGGCGCTTGCGGCTCCGTCGACCGCAAAGTTTTAGAAATGCGGCGCGGCGGGGTCTAAGGCTCCCAATCAGCCATTCACCACCACTTGCAGCGCCATCGCAACGCCGACTTCCCGGCCCATTGGCCGCCGCTGCGTAATTCCCAACGCCAATCGGATCTCCGCCCGCAACTGCGCCGCCAACGAAGCATGGAGGGCCAAGTGCGAGATGACCCCGCTCCGAGTGCGTCCCAGCACCTGCCCATCAAACTCAAAACCGGGCCGAATCACACCCGACTCCAAGCCGCGGTCAACTAACTCCGCCTCTGGCGCCACGCCCACGCCGCCTTCAAAATCAAACTCCGTCGTGACAGGCTTCGCCAACTGATTTTTAATAACTCGCAGTTGAACCCGCTTGCCTGTCTGCGCGTCCGCTCGCAAATCAGCCCTTACCGCCGCGTGCAATTTCAACGACCAACCGCCCGCACTCGTCTCAGCATACCCGAAGCCCTGGTAACTTCGAACCTGATTCAAGAACAACACGCAGGCCGGACTCCCCTGCAGCGCCCGCGCCAAGCGCCGCAATCCGCTCGCCAACATCTCGTTCTGCCCGAAGGGCGATGCCTCTCCCAACGCCGCGTCCTTCTCCTCCGGCGGCAACAGAGCCGCGACCGAATCAACCACAATCAAATCGACCGCCTTACACGCCGCCAATTTCTCTACAATCCGAAAGGCCTGCTGGCCATCATCGGCCCGCGCCAAGAGCAGACTGGCCAGATCAACACCCATCCGTTCCGCATAAGGCCCGTCAAACGCCCGCTCCACGTCCACAAACGCCGCCGTATCGCCCTCCCGCTGCACCGCCGCAATGGCCTGCAACCCGAGCGTCGTCTTCCCAACGGCCGGCGGACCAAACAATTCAATCATCCTTCCCCTCGGCAGACCGCCCACGCCCATCGCCGCGTCGACCGTTACGGACCCGCTCGGCAGAACCCCCTCCAGGTCCCGATGGCGCAGCCCAAAAGGAACCGACCGTTCCATCTCCGCCGTCTGCCGGCTGTCAAACAGCACCGGCTCGCGCCTATCGTCGTAGAACGGGGGAAAAGCCAATTGTGTTGGAGCCATGAGGAGCCTTAGTTTGCGCTAACTCCCAGTATTTGGGGCCTCAGATTGTCCTTCGGGACTACGAGCCAGGTACTCCGGGGTTTTCCTGCAAACGTACTGGCTTCAGATCCCTCATTAGGAGGTGGACCAACAGCAGGGCGGTCAGATGAAATACGCCGAAAGTGAGGAAGATGGGCTTGTATCCAACCACTGGAATCAGAAATCCCGGCAGGAGCGTGGCGAAGATCACACCACCCAACCCCCCGGCGCAACCGCCAATCCCAGTCACACTCGCCACCGCCGGCCGAGGAAACACATCCGAAACGGTCGTAAACTGATTCGCCGACCAGCCCTGATGCGCCGCAGTCGCCAAACTCATCAATAATATGGCCGTTACCGGATTATCGAACATCACCGCCGTCACCGCCAAAGGCATGCATCCCGCGCAAACACCCATCGCCATTTTCCGCGACCGGCCCACATCGTAACCCCGCCGCATGAAATACCCCGAAAGCCATCCTCCCGCCACACTCCCGAAATCGGCCATCAAATAGATGAAGGGCAGCACCCACCCTACCTTTTTCATGTCAAATCCACGGACGTCGTACAAATACACGGGCAGCCAGTAGCTATAAAATCGCCACACCGGGTCGGTCAGAAACTTACCCGCGGCAAAACCCCATGTTTCGCGGTACCGCAACGCGGCCAGCCAGCCGATCACGGGCTCCACCGTTCCATCTTCCCCGGATAGAATGTACTCGGTTTCGGCGCTATTGACCCCCGGATGCTCGTCCGGCTTCTGATACGTCCATAGCCAAACGGCCAGCCATAGGAAGCCCAAAGCGCCGGTAATCAGGAAACATCCTCGCCATCCGTATTGCAACACCATGACGGCGAACAGCGGCGGTCCGATCATGGACGCGACGTTTGACCCGGCGTTGAAAATCCCAGTCGCAAACGCCCGGTCCTTCTTAGGAAACCACTCGGCTACGCTTTTGATGGCCGCTGGAAAATTTCCGGCCTCACCCAATCCCAGTAACGCCCGGTTCATGCCCAGCGTCAATGGAGTCTGCGCCAGCGCATGGAACAACGCCGCCGCTGACCACCACGCGATCGACACCGCGTATCCGATCTTCGTGCCAAACCGGTCGATGAACTTACCCATTAGCAGGAAGCCGATCATGTAGGCAAACTCGAACGCGGATGTCAGGTAGCCATAGGTCCTCTCATCCATCACCATATCTTTCCGGATCTCGGGTACGAGAAATCCGAAGGCGATCCGGTCCATGTAGTTAATGGTGGTGGCCAGGAACAACAGCGTCAGAATCCACCAACGAACGCGCGTTGGTTTGGTCTTCACGGGGCCGGAGGGCATCACGCAAGTATAATGCGCTACGCGGGCAAGTATAATGCGCTAGGCCGCCGCCCGCGCCAAACGGTCCCGAATGCCGTCCCAATCGGAACCAAAGGGCACCGGCTCCACGACAATCTCGCGCGTTTCACTGTTATCGGCTTTGTGCAGTGTATCGTAGAGCATCGCGCCGTAGCGGTCCGGGTCGTTCGGCATCCTTATAGCAAACTCGGCTGGCCGCTCCACGGCCCACCACAAGTAGGCTGTCCCCGCCGACTGGGAGGGCAGCCCCAATCGTAGTGGCGCCCGCGGCGAATAATGCTTCGAATGCTGCCCAGGCGCCGCATGAGCGACTCCGTCCGCCACCGTTCCCGCCAATAGGACCGGACCAATCAGTGCCTCAATCTGCTCCCGGCTCACCATCCCCGGCCGGAGCAAAACCGGAACCGGTCCCGCCAGCGAGAGCACCGTCGACTCGATTCCCACGCGGCAAAGCCCGCCGTCCAACACCAAATCCACCGCTGATCCCAAGCCCCGCCGCACCTGTTCCGCCGTTACGGGCGACAACTCCGTGAACCGGTTGGCGCTCGGTCCGGCCAAGGGCACCCCGGCTTTGCGAATCAAAGCCAGCGCGATCGGGTGCGCCGGCATCCGCACTCCCACCGTTCCCAATCCCGCCGTTACGATGTCCGGCACGCGTTTGGCCTTCGGCAAAACGAACGTCAAAGGCCCCGGCCAATAGCGGCTGGCGAGCTTTTCCGCCGCCGTCGGCCATGCTGAGACGACCTTTCGCGCCATTGGCACGCTGGCGACGTGAACGATCAGCGGGCTCGTCGCCGGCCGGCCCTTCGCTTCATATATCCGGCGCACCGCCGCGGCGTCCAGGGCGTTGGCGCCCAGTCCGTAAACCGTCTCGGTGGGAAATGCCACCAAACGGCCAGCCCTTATCAGCGCCGCCGCTTTCTCCAGCTCCAGACTATTCGTCAAGGTCCTTGTCATCTCCGGCCGTCTTCCCGGTCTTCTTGAACACCAGATAGGCGTGCATCAATCCGTCCATGTCGCCGTCCAGGACGCGGTCCACATCCCCGATGGATTTCTTGGTCCGGTGGTCCTTGATCAGCCGATACGGCGCCAAAACATAGCTTCGAATCTGGCTCCCGAAGTTGATTTCCATCTTCGAGTCCTCGATCTTCTTCTCAGCCACCCGGCGCTTGTTCATCTCATACTCGAACAGCTTGGCGCGCATTTGCTTCATGGCCGTCGCCCGGTTCTTGTGCTGCGACCGTTCGCTCTGGCATTGCACAACCAAGCCGGTCGCCAAATGGGTAAACCGCACGGCCGATTCGGTCCGGTTGACGTGCTGCCCGCCCGCGCCGCTCGCCCGGAAAACGTCGATCTTCAAGTCGTCGGGCTTGATGTCGATGTTCACGTCGTCATCTACCAGGGGAATCACGAACACCGAAGCAAACGACGTGTGGCGTCGCGCATTGGCGTCAAATGGCGAAATCCTGACCAACCGGTGAACGCCAATCTCGCTCTGCAACATGCCGTAGGCGTTCTCGCCGGTGACTTCGACGGTTGCCGATTTGATCCCCGCTCCGTCGCCTTCCAACCGGTCTGTGATCTCCGCCTGGAAGCCATGCCGCTCACACCAGCGCAAGAACATGCGGAGCAACATTTCGGCCCAGTCCTGGCTCTCCGTCCCGCCCGCGCCGGGGTGAATGGTGAGAATCGCGGGCTTCGAGTCGTTCTCACCGCACAGCAACATGCCGGTTTCCAGGACTTCCAAGCGCACCGAAAGCTTCTTTAGGCCCGCCGCGATCTCGTCGTGAACTTTTTCGCCTTCGCGGCCCAATTCGAAGAAGGTATCCAGGTCCTCGGTCATCCCTGTGACATCGGCGTCGTCGCCGACGGCTTTTTCCAGCCGCTTGCGATCCTGCATCAGTTTCTGGCTGCGCTCAGAGTCGTTCCAGAAGTCGGGCGACGCGATTAATTCCTCGGATTTCGAGAGTTCGAGACGCTTATTGGCGGCGTCAAAGATAGCTCCGCACAGCGATAGCCTGCTGGCGGAGCGGTTCATACTCCCGCGTGAGTTCGTCTAACGTCATGGTATCTATTGTAGCGCGGGCGGTTGGTGGTATAATTTAGCCAGGTTTATACCATGGGCCTTAACATTAAGAACATTGAAGTCGAACGACTGGCAACCGAAGTCGCCTCCATGACCGGGGAAACGAAGACGGAAGCGATTCGGAAAGCGCTGGCGGAGCGGAAAGAGCATCTGACGATTCCGGAGCGGAAACGTAGCGATGGCTTACAAGAGTGGCTGGAGCGTGAAGTATGGCCGCTCACGAAACCAGAATTCCGCGGAAAGCCGGTGACGAAAGAAGAGATGGATGCACTCTGGGAATAGCCCACTCGACATCATTGTTCTGGACTCTTCGGTACTCTACGCCATCATCCTGGAGGAAACGGGCTACAAACAGTATCTTGGAATTCTAGATCGGGCAAAAAAAGTATTAATTGGAGCACCGACTTTAGCTGAAGCGGGCCTCGTTGTTCAAAGCCGGCAAGGTCCTCCTGGTCTAGCTCGCCTCCTACAATTACTGGAACGGTGGAATGTGCGCGTAGACGACTTCACTAAGATCCATGCCTTGGAAGCCATCGACGCGTATCATACTTTCGGCAAAGGCCGCCACCCTGCCGGGCTCAACATGGGCGACTGCAACTCTTACGCGACCGCGAAAGTGGCCGGGGCGGCGCTCCTTTACAAGGGCAACGACTTCGCGAAAACCGATCTGCCGAAACTCACGCCTCCAGCGTAGTCAAATCGAGCAAATACCCGCGTTTGCCCACATTCGCGCCGCGTGTGCGGCCCAGCATCGCATCCCGGCCTTCACACTCGTGAATATGGCCGCAGAAGAAGCGCACCGGCTCATAAGCGTCGATGAACTCCCGGATTGCCGTACTGCCAAAATGCGCTCCTGGCTTCAGCCCATCGAGGTCTGTGTCTTTGGGCGGGCAATGGCAGATCAGGAGCAACGGCTTCAGGGTCGCGAACGGCGTCAGGCGTTCCGCGAGTTGCGTCTCCGAATATTCCCCCGGCGTGTTGAACGGGGTCGGATTGGAATACCCCAAGCCGGCGATATGCACGCCGGCGGCCTGGATCGACTTAGCATGCAAATTCTGAAAGCCAAATCGATCGCAGACGCCGGCGATGTCCGATTCCGACTCATGATTCCCCGGTAGCATATACATTTTTGACGCGCGCGGTTTGAGTAACTCCGCCATCCCGGTCAACTCGCGCCTCCAACTTACGAGGTCCCCGGCGCAGACATACATGTCCGCGTCAATCGCCATCAACTTATCGAGGGCCTTCCTGTCATTATGTATGTCGGAGAATACCAGCAGTTTCATTCGACTGATTCAAGATAAGTGTACCCGTGGATGCCGTCCTCATAGAACCGCACGAGCCGTCCGGCTTCTTCATAACCCAGCTTACCCTCCCGCACCGCCACCTCAACGTCCTTGCGGAACGCCTCGATCAACGACCGTGAATTAAACTGGACGTAATCGAGCACCTCGCGAACGGTATCGCCCTGAATGACATGATCCAGCACCACTTCGCGGTTCTCGTCCAGAATGACGTGAACGGCATTCGTATCGCCGAACAGGTTATGCAAATCGCCCAGAATTTCCTGATACGCTCCGAGCAGAAACGCGCCCAGGAAGTAAGGTTCGCCGGGACTGAAGCGGTGTAACTCTAAAGTACTCTTCACATCGCGGCGGTCAATAAACCGGTCGATCTTGCCGTCGCTGTCGCAGGAGATATCGCCCAGTACCGCGTGCTGCGTCGGCTGCTCGTCCAACCGGTGAATGGGCATTACCGGGAATAGCTGCTTCACAGCCCAACTGTCCGGCATGGATTGGAACAGAGAGAAATTGCAGAAGTAAGTATCGGCTAACATACTCTCCAGACCCTCCAACTCCTCCGGGAAGTAATCCAGCTCCTTCGCCATTTTGAGCACCTTGCGGGACACGTGCCAATACATATTCTCGGCGATACTCCGCTGTTCCAGCGTCAAGTAACCCAAGCTAAACAAATTGAGGGCCGAATCCAACGCGCCCTGGGCATCGTGATAACTTTCCAGCAAATTTTTCTGAGATACCGAATGCATGGAGTGATACAGATCCAGCACCGGCTGTTCCCATTCCTCATTCGGCTCGCGCGGCACTTCTTCGTCGCCAAAACCGCTGACACCCAGCACATTGAACACCAGGAGGCTGTGATAGGCGACGACGGCGCGCCCGCTCTCGCTGATGATATTCGGCGTGGGAACTTCGCCCTCCTCACACACATTCTGAATGTGATAGACGATGTCGTTGGCGTACTCCTGCAGCGTGTAATTCACGCTCGACTCAAAGTCCGTCTGGGAGCCGTCGTAATCGATCCCCAATCCGCCGCCGACGTCCATGAATTCAAGGCCAGCGCCAGCCCGCTTCAATTCCACATAAATCCGCGCGGCTTCAATCACAGCGCCCTTAATCTGGCGAATATTGGTAATCTGGCTTCCCAGATGGAAGTGGGTCAACTTCAGGCAATCGGCCATGCCCACGGACTTCAACCGTTCCAACGCGCGCATCGCTTCCGTGACGGTGAGCCCGAATTTCGAACGGTACCCGCCGGAGCTCTTCCAGCGTCCCGATCCGCGGCTGGCAAGCTTCAAGCGCACGCCGATCGACGGCCGGACGCCCAACCGCTCGGCATGCTTCAGGATCAGCTCCAACTCGGTGTACTTCTCGACGACGGGTGTAATGTTGCGGCCAATCTTGCACCCGATCATTGCCAGTTCTATGTACTCGTCGTCTTTAAAGCCATTGCACAGAATCGGCGTGTCGTTTGCCGCGATCGCCATCACTGCCATCAACTCCGGTTTCGAGCCGGCTTCCAGACCAAAGTGGTACGGGCGGCCGTACTCGAAGACCTCCTCCACAACCTGGCGCTGTTGGTTTACCTTGATGGGGAACACGCACTGGTAGGTGCCCTTGTAATTGTGGTCGGAAATAGCAGTCTTGAAGGCCGCGTTCATTTCCGCGAGGCGGTTCTGCAGAATCTCGCCGAAACGAATCAGAATTGGCGGGTTGATTCCTCGCAGCACCAGGGTGTCCACAAGCTTCTTCAGATCCACAAGGCGCGTTGGATCCTTGCCTGGGTGTACGCAAACGTGCCCCTCGGCGTTGACGGAAAAATACCCCTTTCCCCACGCCGCGACGTCGTACATCTCCGATGCGTCGGTGGTCGTCCACCGGTCAGCCGGATCAAGTCTCTGGGGGGAATCGCTCATCTTCTTCAAGCTCAACTTTCAACTGCCTCCGAAAAATTCCAGTGTGCCCAGAAACGCGCCGCTCCGGCAAGCTAATTATCGTTACAAGATCTACAATCAACAAATCCATGCAAAACTCGGCGTACAAATGGTGGCTGGTGGCCATGTTGTGGTTCGTCTGTTTCTTCAATTATGCGGACCGCCAGGCGATCTTCTCGGTCTTCCCGCTACTCGGGCGGGAGATGAATTTGAGCGATGTGCAGTTGGGGATTGTGGGCAGCGCGTTTACTTGGGTTTACGCGGGCGCGAGCGGGTTTGCCGGATGGGTTGGTGACCGTTTCTCTCGAAAAACCGTGGTGCTGGGCGGCCTGATCGCCTGGTCGCTGATCACTGTCGCCACGGCGCTTTCCACGCAGTACGCGCATCTGGTGATTTTCCGGGGGCTGGAAGGTCTCGGAGAGGCATTCTATTTTCCCGCGTCCATGGCTCTCATCAGCGCCTTCCATGGCCCAGGCACGCGTTCCCGGGCGATGTCGCTCCATCAATCCAGCGTCTACGCCGGCACTATCGCGGGCGGCACGTTTGCCGGGTATCTTGGCCAGTACTACGGCTGGCGCTCCGGCTTCTACGTATTCGGCATTGCGGGAACGCTGCTTGGCCTGGGCCTGTGGAAACTGCTCCGTGAACCTGACGCGCCCAAGGAAGCGAAACCGGCGCCTGTGCCGCTGCGGGAAGTATTCTCCCACCCCATGGTCCCGGTTTTGATCGTGACGTTCATCGGCGCGAACTTCGTCGCCCTCATATTCCTGACATGGATGCCGACCTATCTCTACCGCACGTTCAAACTCAGCCTCACCATGGCTGGGTTCAGCGCCACGGCGTACCTCCAGATCGCCTCCGTCCTCGGCGTCCTGTTCGGCGGCTGGCTGGCCGATCGCTTCGCGTTGAAACAGCTCGGGGGCCGGGCGCTGACGCAGTCCTTCGGACTCCTTGGCGGTGTGCCATTTCTGTTCCTCACGGGATGGACGATCGACGTATCCGTTTTGATCCTGGCCATGGTCGGCTTCGGATTTTGCAAGGGCCTTTACGACGCGAACATCTGGGCGACGCTTTATGACTATGTTCCTCCCGAGCGCCGCGCCAGCGCCGTGGGCATCATGAATTCTCTGGGATGGCTGGGGGGCGGCATTGCGCCGGTGGCGATTGCGGCCGCGTCTCAGCATTACGGCATGGCGGCCTGTCTCAGCGCTACCTCCGTCATTTATCTGGCGTTCGGGCTGTTCCTGTTTGTTGCGACAAAGAAATGGGCGCCGAGTCCGAACTAAAATAGGATTTATGCAGAAAGATCTCCACGGTCAAGTCGCGCTCGTCACCGGGGCCAGTAAAGGCGTTGGCAAGGGGATCGCGCTGCAGTTGGCGAGACACGGCGCGAATGTTGTTGTGAATTACAACTCCGATTTACCGGGCGCGCAGGCGACTGCCGATGAGATCAACGGCATGGGAGTTACCGCCGTCGTCGTGCAGGGAAACGTTGGCGTTTTCAGCCAAGTGGAGGCCATGTTTGAAAAGGTGAAGGTCGATTTCGGTCGCCTCGATATTCTGGTGAACAACGCCGGGGTGCAGACCTGGAAGGCGCTGCTCGAACTTACGGAGGAGGAGTGGGACCATGTCTTGGATACAAATCTGAAGGGCTGTTTCCTGTGTACGCAGCAGGCCGCGCGCATGATGAAGGAGGCCGGCGGCGGGCGCATCATCAACATCGGTTCCGGCTGCAACAAATTGGCCTTTCCGCGCCTTGTGAATTACACCGCGTCGAAGGGCGGCATTGAGCAATTAACCAAGGTGGCCGCCGTCGAACTTGGCAAATACGGGATCCGCGTGAACTGCGTCGCGCCGGGGGCTGTTGAAATCGAACGCACGAAGGAGGAGGCTGGCGACTATGCGGGAACATGGGCCGGGGTGACGCCGCTGGGCCGCGTCGGCACGCCGATGGATGTTGGCCGCGCCGTTGTCTTTTTCGCTGGGGAGCTTTCGGATTTCGTCACAGGGCAAACGCTTTATGTGGACGGCGGGTTGTTCGCGAAACCGCATTGGCCGTATGAATATTAGCTGTTATGCTTTCTCCGCGCGCCTTTCAACCGTTCGACAGCGGGCATCGCTTCGGGAAGGTTACGCTCCAGCGACTCTCGATACCTGATGCAACCGCTGAGGAAGCGCGGCCACGCCGGCCTTCAGGAAACAAACTCCAGAGCTTCGGATGATGCCAACACAGTTCGTGGCCGGCACTGGGTTCGGCTTGGCGTATGAACCCGCCGACAACGAGATACCTAACTCCCAGGACGTCGAATACACTCAACAGTTCGCTGAAGTTCGAGTTCGGATTCATCTCCGCCCTTCATTCGCCAATGCTCCACCACCATTTCCCAGGCCGCCGCAAAAATCGCATTGGAACCCTGCCGCTGCCAAAACGCAACGTCGAACGAGCGGTCCAAATCCTCCAACCGTCCCATTCGCTCCATCACAAAATCGTCCATTTCAACGGGTCCGCTCCCTAACGGTCGCGGCTCGGTAACGTCCTGGTCCATTTCAACTCTCAG
>SHUN01000037.1 GCA_009697495.1 Bryobacterales bacterium
CCCCAGAATAGCAATCCCCGGAACCAATAAAACGGGCGCCAAGCTTGACAGCCTGGCGCCCGATGAAACAAACATTCTAATAAATGAACTTGAGCGCGAACTGCACCGAACGCGGCTGGTTGGCCTGCAGGCTGACCTGCCCGAAGTTGCCCGCGCTCCAGTTGAGAGCCGGATCGGCGAACACGGTTCGGTTGGTGACGTTCCCGGCCTGCGCTTCGAAGCGCACGGTGTAACGCTCATTGAAGGTGATGGCCTTAAAAAGGCTGACATCCTCCGTCGCGTTCATGAATCCGCGTGCCGAGCCGTCGCGGCTAAGCGCGTTGCCGAACTGAAGCGGACCCGGATCCGTCCACCCCGCGCGTTCGAAGTAGCGGTCGCGGTTCGGATCAAACTTGTCCACCTTGGCGACGCCGCTGGCGGAGGCCACCCGGTTCGGCCGTTTCGCAGTGTTGAACAAAAGGCCAGCCAAGTCGTTGTTCATGAAGACGGCCAGCGGACGCCCCGCGTCGTAGCGCAAGATGCCGTTCATTGTCCAACCCTTGAAAAGCTTAGCCATGGTGCCTGTCAAGTTCTTGCCCAGGGGCAGTTCGTAGGTACCCGAGAAAACGAAGGAGTGCCGGACGTTGTCGCCTGCGATACTCCATTCGCCCGCCTGGGTGTTGATGGGGTTCTGGACGCCGGCACCGCCGCGTTGGCCAGAGTCGGCGCGATTGTTGGAGAGATCCGCCAAGACGTAGAACGTGCGGAACTGGAGGCCATTGGAGAACTGCTTATCGAGCTTGATCTGGAGGGAGTCATAGCGGCTCCGGCCTACCGGCGTGTCGCGCCACTCAATCGCTTGGTACTGCGGGAAAGGACGCAGCGCTTGGGCGACGCTGCCGGTGAAGCCCGTGTACGGCGAGGCAATGCCGGCATTCCGCGCCGCCGCGGAGTTGATGTCGGACTGCAGAACCGAAGCCCCGAGCCGCAGCACTGCCGGATCGTTCATGTTGTAGCCGGATCCCAGGAACTGCGGATTATGCGGCAGGCGCGTACCCTTGTTTCCGATGTAGGTAGCATCCAGGAAGGCGGATGTGCCGAACTGGCGTTGGAACGTCATAGACCAGTTCTGGTAGCGCGGCTGGATCAAGCCATCGCCCGGATAGCCCACTGGGGCCGTGCCGTTGGCGAAAGTCGGATCGATAAAGGGAGGCAGTCGAATCTGGTTGCGCGGGAATCCATCGTCGAGCCTGAATGCGGGCTGGAGGCCGTTGGTCAGGTTCGGAGCGGTCGGGTTGGACTCGTAACCGATGGTGGGCCGGCCACCCTGGCCGAAGGCGACGCCGCCGTAGTAGACGCCGTAGCCTCCCCGCAGAACCGTCAGATTGTTGATCTTGTAGGCGAAGCCAATGCGCGGTCCGATGGCATCCTTCGGGGTTTTGTCAAAGATACGGGAACCAGTGCGGCCCGCTCCCTTGCCTGCGAAGACCAGTGCGCCTAGACGCCCGCCCGCAGCCGGGTTCGGCGCGGAAGGATCGAATGACGACATCCGGTCGAATCGTTCGGTCCAGGGGCCTTGATAGTCGAAACGCAGGCCCAAGGTGAGATTGAGCTTATTGGTCACCTTATATTCGTCGTTCAAATAGACGGCGCCGAAATTGCCGTTGAACGTGGTGAACGCCGGGATGGCGAAGCTCGCGGCATGCACCTGACCGAGCAGGAAGGAGGCGAACGGGTCGCCCGTTGCGGGGATGTTGTTGCCGTTGGCATCGTAACCCCCGGTGCCGAGCCGGTTGAAATTGAAGTTGCCGCCCGTGCCAGCCGCCCAGCCTTGGAAGTTGAACTGATGATGACGGAACTCAACGCCCACTTTGACGTTGTGTTTGCCCTTCACCCATGTCAGGTCGTTGGCGAACTGCCAGCGATTGATGGCTTCAAAGCCGGCACCGGTCCAACCGATACCGACCTGGGTGTAAGGAGTGTTGCCGGTGAAGTTGAAGTTCGGCATTCCCGCGCCCTTCTCGATGAGGCCGCTACGATCGGCACCCCAGAGCTTATCGCCCCACCCGACACCGGCTGAAAGCGGAATGCCGCCCATATACCAGCGGTCCCAGGAAACGGTGGCGTGGTACAGCAGATTGTTCTTAATGACGTAATCGAACTGCTGCGTCGCATGTTGCGTCGCAATGCGCTGCACGAAGCCGATACCGATATACTTGTCGTTTTTCTCGGGCGATACACGCCCGTCAAACTCCGTGTTGCAGCCTTGCACCTCGCCACAGTTGCGGACGGAGGGGCGGCGCGGCCAGAAGAAACTGGTGCTGGATTTCAACTTGTCGGACCACTGATGATCCAAACGGAACATGATGGTGCGGAAGTCGGCGATCCACGTTTGGTCGCCGGCGGGGTTGCCCGCCACGTTGAAGCTGATGCCGGCGCGATCCGGTCCCACCATTAACGGGACGATCTTGTTTGCGACATTACTGAACTGGCTCATCGGAATGCGGTTGCCGGGAAACGCGGTGCGCGTCTGCGCGCCATTGACGATCTGATTGGAATTCGGATCGAAGATCTGGCCTTCCAGGAGCGGCCGTCCGAGTGCGTCGGTTCCAACGTTGCGGCCAGTCAGGAGGGGGCTGAAGTCGCCGCGCTTGAATGCGTCGATAGGCGTCGTATTGCCGAATCCGGGTAGCACGCCGGCGCGGAACGCCAACCAGTCCCAGTTGGTGAAGAAAAATGTTTTGTTCCGGCCGTCGTACACCTTAGGAATGTACACCGGACCGCCCGTCGTAAAGCCATAAGCGTTACTGCGCTGCTTGGAAGCTCGTTCCGGAAAGAATCCGCGCGCGTTCAACTTATCGTTGGCGAAGAACTCATAAAAGCTGCCGTGAAAGTCCTTCGTCCCGGCTCGCGACGTGTACTCCACCGTGCCGCCGCTCGAATGCCCGTACTGCGCGGAGAAGCTGGATGTGATCACCTTCATCTCGCCGATGCTTTCGATGGGCGGGGCGCTCTCGTGGCTCTGGTTGTGGCCGGCGGCATAGCCGAAGGCGACGCCGTCAAAGAAATTCTCCATCGCAAAACTCTGCCCGCCGTTGAGGCGCGACCCGAATTGGCTGCCCCGGAACATGGGGTCCCCGTTCGGCTTCACCGGGCTGTAGCCAGGCTGCAACTGTAGCAGCGCTTCCGCCAGCCGGATATCGGCGCCCATAACCACCGGGAGATTTTCGTAGAAGACTTTGTTCACCGTATGAGTCACGTCGGCGTTCGTGGTGTTCAGAATTTCGGTGGAGGCCGACACCGTCACCTTGTCGCTGACGGAGCCGAGCTCCATCGTGATGTCCTGCCGGAACGACTGGCCGCCAACCAGGCGCAGGCCTGTCCGCGCCGTCGTTTTGAAGCCCGTCATCTCGACGCTCACCGTATAGGTTCCCAGAACCAGCGAAGCCGAGGAGTATGCGCCGGAGTCGTTCGTCGTCGTCGGAATCTCCACGCCCGTGTCGGTGTTGAGAATCTTGACGGTCGCATTCGGAATGGCGCTCCCGGCGGGATCGTTAACCACCCCCGTGACGGTGGCACGGTCGGCGCGTTGCGCCAACAGGACCGAAGCAAGACATAGTGTAGCGAGACACCGCAAAATCCAGCGGGATTGCTTCATAAATAGATGGACTCCTGAATTCCGGCGAGATGCAACCGGTCACCATCAGCGCACTGTTGGGGCTGACGAGCCGCCATCGCACGAGACGTGTGTAGACACTTTTTATCACAAATCCACGAGCGCGTCAACGACGCGGCCTTTTGAAAACTGAAATGAATCGCATAACATGCCGTCTGTCCAACTTCGAATCACGGGTAATACAGCCGCCATCCGGCGTGGTTTTCAGCTTGCGGGATCGCGCCCATATTTTGAGCCAACAGACGCTATCGACTGGCGCGGACATTCCGTTTCATTGTGGGAGATTGAAGCAGACGCCGGCGGGCGGAATTCGCGGGAAGTTCGCGATGGGTCCGCCGGCGCGGCGTTTTCGCTACATCTGCAGCGGGACGTCTGCCGGGCAGGCGAATACGTGCTGATCTCGGCGGGCGAAGATCTCGCTTATGGCGCTTCCGGCGGGTACGGTAGTGGAGGGTTCGATACAGTGCCGGGCTAAAGACGGCGGCCCGGCTTGCCCGACGGTGCCGCTGCTGGGTGGCGGATGGGCGGTGTGGCGGTAGAGGACGCCCGCTACGCGGTCTCGGGGTTGATGGTCTTCAAACCCTCCTGAACCGCTACTTCGCCGAGTACCTTGTCGGCAACGACGAAGTAGTCAACCAGATCCAGAGTGGCGAGATCGATTGCCACCGCGAGTTGGAGCGCGTCAAGAGTACGCAAGCGGTGGGAATAGGCGTACTTTCCGATTAGGCGCTCGGCGGTCAGAAAATGGCCGACAGTAAGGTCGTACACTTCGATGTCGCCCGCGGCCACGTCGAGCATAAGCCGCAGACGCTGCGTCCCCGCCGCATTCCTATCGAGAACACCGGAGCGCACTTTCATCGCGAACGCGGATTGGATTTCAAGGAGCCTCAAGGTGGAAATTCGGATCTGGCGGCCGGGTTCCTCGAAAATCGCGGACACTGCGGGCGTGCCGGCTTCCACGTGATAGTACTTGACCGCCGCGCTTGTGTCGAAGAAATACTGCGCCAATTAGTAGTCTCCGCGCTGTGCAATCACATCCTGCGAGACCGAGCCGGAAATGGATGCGAGGGCGGCCCGAACCTCTTCGATGGTTGGAACGGTTAGCGCCGAGGCGATTTCGGCACGCGCTCTTTCCACGACGCGAAAATCGCGCTGGCTGTGGGCTGTGGGGAGGCCGGAAATCGTCAGAGTCACTCGCTGAAATTCCGTCAGCGCGATGGGTTCCAACGGGCGTAACACTCCGTGTTCATAGACTGCTTCAAAATGGCGCATCATCGCAGGACTATCTTACCGGAATCTCTATCTGTCTGTAATCCTGGCTGATAAACAGACCAGTGCACCCTGGCGCGGCGCGCGAAGGTACCGCTGCTGGGTGGCGGATGGCTCGTGGCGCAGTCATAATATTCGGTGTGAGAATACTCGTCTTCCTGCTAAGTTCACTGCTCTCTCTCGCGCAGTCAATAGAAGTGAAGGAACTGAAGTTCCGCTTCGACGGCGAACCCCTCGCGCGCCCCGGCGAGTCGGTCGCGATACAGGTGCAGGTGTGGGGCGACTCAATCGCCAAGGACGGCACACGTACCAGCGGGCGGTTGCGGGAGGCCGCGACCGCGAAGACGGCCGAGGGCAGCGGATGGGTCTCCAAGCCGTTTCGCTTTCAAGGCGCCGACAGCGGCGGCTTCGTGAATTCCGGCGGCAGTGGCTTCGCTCAGATATTCGAAAGCGTTTCCGGTCAGTTTGTGCTGAAGGACGCGGTTTTGTATACCGCGCCATTGCAGGCCGGAACGTATACGATTGAGGCCGAGGCGAAAGGGATCAAGGGCAACACGCAAATTACCGTTGCCGACGACGCCGCTTCCCGCAAAGCAGTGGAGAAAAACGAGTTTCCCGCGGCCGCCGACTTAAACCGCTACCGCAAGCTCGCCGAATACTGGGCGCCATTCGTGGCGCAGGAAACCTGGTGGCAGCCCAAGGCCGACATCCCTGTTCGCTTCGATTTCGACGGGGACTGGAATGGCGATAACAACTGGGACAATTTGGACGCCGGCAGCTCGCAAGCCTATGTTCATTACGCTGCCGTGGAAACGAAATCTCACTGGTTTCTGCATTACAATTTCTTCCATCCGCGGGATTACTCCGACAATTGCATCGCGGGAACTTGTCATGAAAACGACAACGAGGGAATCATTCTGACCGTGCGCAAGGACGGCGGCGAGTTTGGCGTTTTGGAGTTGATGGAGTCCCTGGCGCACAACAACATATACTCGTACACCAACGACACGCGCCTGCGCAACGGCGTGCACGACATCGACGGGAAGATCGATTTCCATGACGGCCACCATCCGATGGTCTACCTGGAGGCCGGCGGCCACGGCGCGCTGGCCGTTGGCGCGCAACACTCCACCTTCTCCGCCGCTAAGAAGGATTTTACTTCCGGCACCGGCGTCACACTGGTGTACACAGGGACCGCCGAGCGCGCCAAACACGGCAATGACCGTAACGTGGGCTACGAGCTGATTTCCATCGAAGAGACGTGGTGGCCGCGGGCGAAACAAGCGACGAATGAACGCAGTTTCGACGCTCCCTACGAATATCAGCCATTCGGCAATCGGCCTGGCGGCGGTCAGCGGTATATGGGCTCGTTCTGGGGCCGCAAGCAGGGCGTGAACAAAGCGAAGCCCTTTTGGGGCTGGCATGACGAACGCACACGCCGCGCGAAGGTGCTGAACACGGGGCAATGGGCGCTGGACCCGGCGTATTCCGTTACGAAGAACATAACCTTCCCGGCGGCGATGCCGGTGGATCTGGACTATGTTTATAATCCGTTCCTTGGAGCGGTGCCAGGCACCGCCAATATTTTGCCGGTGCCTGGCACCGGTACGTGCCAACTGGAAGCTGTAATCGATGGCAGCGTGATCGTCGCGATTCGTGGGGAGACCGCGATTTATGAGGTCCTGAACGGTCAGGCGGAGAAAGATTCGAGTATCGGTTGCAACGGCGTTATCCCCGTGGGGCCGTTCGCGGAGTTCGAAATCCGCAAATCGAAGGGGCGTGGCTCGCTAAAGATCTTAGAAGCGCCCAATGCCGCGAATTCCTTCACCGCCAAAGTCCAAATCGACGATCCAGCGCGCGGAGCGGATCGGTACGTGCTTGTTGTTCGGTGGAAGATGTAACGCGATATATGGTGGTGTGCCGAAAAAGAATACAAAGGAGAGTGGGTATGGTGCTTGCGTTTCGGATGGATTGCACGTACTATTGAATCTCCCCCCCGAGCGTTATGGCAAGTGCCGTAGCGAACTTTATGTATGAGGGGAACTCGCGTTGCTTAAACTCAAGCGTGTTGAAATCCAGGGATTCAAATCCTTTGCGGACCGCCAGGAACTGCGATTTAACGGTGTCGGCGTAGTCGCCGTCGTTGGTCCGAACGGATGTGGCAAGTCCAACCTCAGTGATGCCATCAGTTGGGTTCTCGGCGAGCAAAGCGCCAAGAGCCTCCGCGGCGCCCGCATGGAAGATGTGATCTTCGCCGGGACCCGCGACCGCAAGCCGCTGGGCATGGCGAGTGTCACGATGACGCTGTTCGACCCCACCTATGAAGTGGAACTCCCCGAGCTGGAGCCGCAGCAGCCGGTGGAAGGCGAATCGGTCGCGGTTACCGCCGCCAAAGTGCAGCACGCGCAGAAAGAACGCCGCCAGGAAATCACCATCACGCGCCGCTTGTTCCGTTCCGGCGAAAGCGAATACCTGATCGATGGGAAGGGTGCGCGGCTGCGCGACATTCAAGACATCTTTATGGGCACGGGCCTGGGCCCGGAATCGTACGCCATCATTGAGCAAGGCCGCATTGGGCAGATACTGAGTTCGCGGCCGCAGGACCGCCGCGCGGTGATCGAAGAGGCCGCCGGTGTCACGCGATTCAAGACCAAACGCCGCTTGGCCGAAGCCAAGTTGGAGGGCGCGAAGCAGAATCTGACTCGCGTTTTCGACATTCTGGAAGAGGTCACGCGACAGGTCAATTCACTGAAGCGCCAGGCCGCTAAAGCCGAACGCTATGTGAAGCTGCGCGAGGAAATGGTTACGCATCTTCGCCTGTTGATTGCCGGGAAGTATAAGACGCTGGAACGGGAAGCGTCAAAAGCGGCGATTGAAATGAGCCAGGCGGCGGCGGGGGTTGAGACGCTCGGCGTTGAGCTGCGCGCGAAGGAAACGGAATACACGGCGCTGCAGCAGACCTGCTATCAGCACGAAGAAGCACTGACGGCGCAGCGCAAAGAGCTGGCCGATTTGCAGATTGAAGCCGAGCGCGCGCGGGGCCGGCTGAACAGTCAATCGCAGCAGGTGGCGTCGATCGAACAGCGGCTGGCCGGGGGCGAAAACGAATCGCAGGAAGTGGAAAAGCGGCTGGCGGCGATGGAGTCCGACGTCGAAAGGCACCGCGCCTCGCTGGAGGAAGCGTCGGCGAATGCCAATGAAGCGCGCGAACGGCTGCGCGTGAAAAGCGAAGAGCGCGAACAGTTTCAGGGCCAGTTGCGCATGCGCGAACAGGGGCTGGAAGCCGCTCGTCAGCAAGTGTTGCGTCTGTTGGGCGAAGCGTCCGCGATGCGCAATCAGTTGGCGCAAATCGAAGAGTATTTGGCGTCCAATGAGCGGGATCGCGTCCGCGCCCGCAAAGAGGAAGAAGGCGCCACCGCCGATCTGGCGCGGCTTGCCGAACAGCGCCGCCAGTTGCAGGAAAAGCTGGGCGACCGGCAGATGCAGCTCGAATCGCTAGCCGATCAAAAGAAGAGAGTGGAAGAGGAGTTGCTTGGTCGCAAATCGACACTTGGCGAAGCGCGGCGCCAATTGGAAGCCGTTCGCGCCGAGCTTTCGCGTATCAAGGCCCGAAAGGATTCGCTGGAAGAAATTCTGTCGCACCGCGCCTACACGACGGAATCGGTGAAGCGCCTGTTCACGGCGGTGGAACGCGGCCAAACCTCGGCGCTGCAGCCCTCCGGCGTGTTGGCCGACTTCATTGAAGTCGACCCCGCGTTTGAGAAAGCCGCGGAAGAATTTCTGCACGACGAGCTGGAGTACGTGGTGGTGAAGGACTGGCCGCAAGCCGACAGCGGCATCGATCTGATGCGCGGCGATCTGGATGGCCGGGCGACGTTCCTGGTTCACCCCGAACTCGAGGACAAGTACGCCACCGCTCTGGCGATGGAGCCGCCAATTGGCCCGGAGACCGGGATTATCGGGCGTTTGAGCAACTATCTCAAAATGACCAACGGCCTGACCAAGGCGCCAGCCGAACTGCTGCCTCGGTTGTCGCGGTGCTATCTGGTTCAGGACCGGGCGGCGGCTCAACGGTTGGCCGGCCAGTATCCGGACATTTTCTTCCTGTTACCGGACGGTGTTTGTTACCACGGCCACGCCGTCAGCGGCGGACGCAAGACCGGTTCAGGCCCGCTGGGTTTGAAGCGCGAACTGCGGGAATTGACGGGCACGGTAGCGACGAAACAGAAAGCGTTTGAGGGTACGCAGCAACAGATCGGCGAGTTGGAACACGCCATTCAGACGCTGAGCGAAGAGCAGGAGAAGGTTCGTCAGCAGCAACAGCGGGAAGAGAAAGAAGCGTTGGCGCTGGATCACGAAATGCGCCGTATGGGCGAGGAGACCAACCGTTCCAACGCCCGTTTATCGGCGGCCCGTTTAGAGCTCGAACGCCTGGAGCGGGACGCCCAGCGCTCGGCCGGCCAGAAGGATGAAAAGCAACGGCTGCACGCGGAGAAGGAAGAAGCACGCTCCCTGAAAGAGAAGGAATTGGCGAGCGGCCGCGGCGAACTCGATCTGCTGCGGGAGTCGGTCCAGCAGGTGTCGGAGGAACATTCGGTTTTGCGGGTGCAATTGGCCTCGCTGGACGAGCGGCAGCGCAGTGAGGCGGCCGCCCGGCAACGGGTGGAATCGCAGATTGGCGAATTGACTCGACGCCGCGGCGCGATTGCGGCGGAGTTGGAGCGCCTTGGCTTGGATCGCACGCGCCTGTTGAACGACAACATGGAGTTGGACTCCATGTTGAATCTGCTCCAGGAAGAGATTCTGCGGTTGCAGGGGCTGGTGCAGTTGGCCGCGCAGCAGGATCACGAGATGCGCGCGCGGCTAGCCGCGTTTGACGATGCGTTGAAGGCGCATCGCATCGCGGTGCAGGAAGCGCAGGATCGGCGGACGCAGATTGAAATCCATCTGGTTCAGTTGCAGTCTGATTTGAAGCATTTGGACGAAAATGCGCGGAAGGATCTGGGGGCGCTGGCCAGCGAACTGGTTCGGGATGACGATCCGGAACTGGATGAACTGGCGTTGGGCGAACTCGACGCCAAGTATACAGAGGTGCGCGGGCGGATTGAGGCGCTGGGCGCTGTCAACCCGCAAGCGTTGGAAGAGTTCACCGAAGCCGAGCTTCGCTTCAACTTCCTGAACACGCAGCGGCAGGATTTGCTCGACTCCATTCGCGACACGGAGAAGGCGATTCAGGAGATCGACGTCGAGTCTCGCAAGCGTTTCGCCGAGGCCTTTGAAGCTGTGAACGCGCAGTTCAAGGAGATCTTTAAGACGCTGTTCGGCGGCGGTCACGCGGAGATGCGGCTGACCGATGAAACCAACATCGGCGAGTGCGGCATTGAGATGATCGCCTCGCCTCCCGGCAAGCGGCTGCAAAACGTTTTGCTGCTTTCCGGCGGTGAGAAATCGCTGACGGCGATGGCGCTGTTGATGGCCATCTTCAAGTATCAACCCAGCCCGTTCTGCATCCTTGACGAAGTGGATGCGCCGCTCGACGAAGCCAATACCGGACGGCTCGCGCGGCTGTTAAAAGAAATGGCGTCGGAGACCCAATTCATCGTGATTACGCACGCCAAGCGCACGATGGAGGCGGCTCAGACGCTGTACGGAGTAACGATGGAGGAGCCGGGCGTTTCCAAGCTCGTCTCAGTGAAATTCCATCCGCACAACCAAGTTCCGCCACTCTCCCCCGAGTCTCGCAGGACCCCGGCAATGGCCCAATAAAGGCCTATAAGACCAGCGTCCTGTGAGGATCCGCGCGCGCGGCGATTGGCGCCGCGCGCGCCCAGTTTTGTATTCTATTGAATGATGCTTATTCGCTTCTTTCTCACCCTCTCCCTTTTTGCATTCGTCGTGACGGCGCAACCCCCGGTGGACCCAGCGAAGCCGGTCGTGGCCGCTAAGCCGGTCGTGGCCGCCAAACCGGTCGTTGCCGCCAAACCGGTCGTTGCCGCTAAACCGGTCGTGGCCGCCAAACCGGTCGTTGCCGCCAAACCGGTCGTTGCCGCTAAACCGGTCGTGGCCGCCAAGCCGGTCGTGGCCGCTAAGCCAGCCGCTGCGAAGCCGGCAATTGCCGCTGCTCCCGTCGCGCCGCCCAAGCCCGCTCGCGACCCCGGCCTATACGCCACGTTGTCTATCAGCCACGGCACAACTCCCATCGGCAACATTGTCTTCAAGTTCTACGAAAAGGAATCTCCGATAACGGTGAAGAACTTCGTCGATCTCGCGCAGGGCCGCAAGGAATGGATGAACCCAAAGACCGGCACGCGGGTGAAATCGCCGCTGTTCAACGGCCTGACGTTTCATCGCGTGATTCCCGATTTCATGATTCAGGGCGGGGATCCGCAGGGCAACGGAATGGGCGGAACGGACGCGATTCCGGACGAGTTCCATCCGACATTGCGCTTTGATATTCCCGGACGCTTGGCCATGGCCAACGCCGGCCCCGGCACCGGCTCCAGTCAGTTTTTCATCACGGAAGGAACGCCGAGCCATTTGAACGGCCGGCACACGATTTTCGGGCAGGTTATCGAAGGCATGGACCTCGTCAGCAAGATCGCCCGCTTCCCGCGCGGCCCTGGCGATAAGCCGGATACTCCGGTTCGGATGAGCCGCGTGGTGATCACCCGCTATGCCGATCCCAACGCGCCCAAGCCGCCGGCTCCGGCCGTGAAGAAAGCGGCCCCGGCGGTTGCTAAACCGGCGGTTCCGGCGGTGAAGC
>SHUN01000038.1 GCA_009697495.1 Bryobacterales bacterium
AAAGTGGCAGTATCCACGCCGCCAATCCAGCCGCGGCCAAATACCCCAGCGCCCATCCCGATTGCGTCAACCCGATCGCCTTCCCCCGGTGCTCCGCCGGGAAGGTCTCGGCCACCAGCACCGTCCCCGCCGACCATTCCGCTCCCAATCCCAGCCCCACCAGCGATCGCCAAATCAATAACTCGACAAACGAGTGCGAAGTCGCAATCATCGCCGTGAAAATCGAGTACGTCAATATTGACGCCATTAACACGCGCGTCCGTCCAAAACGGTCCGCCAATACTCCAGCCAGCGTCCCGCCCACCGCCGCCGCCGCCAGCGTCACCGTCGTCAACGTGCCCGCCTGCGCCCCGCTCAAACCAAATTCCGCCTGCATCGATAACAACGCGAACGAATACAGCATCACGTCCAGCGCGTCCAGCATCCAGCCGAGCATCGCCGCAATCAACGTTCGCCACTGCACCGGCGTTATTTGGGTTCCAGCAAACAATGGTCGATTATACCCATACGGGTAAGCGTGCCTTTCGACGTAGCTAACTGGTGGCAGTTTTTCGCGGTCGCGCTTTCGTCGATCCTATTCCTCGTCGATCCGGTTGCCACCATCCCCGCCTTCCTCGTCATGACCGAGGGCCACACCGATGAACACCGCAAACGCATGGCCAAACGCGCCGCCTGGACCTGTTTCTTCGTCCTCGGCGGTTTCGGCCTCATCGGCGCTCAAGTTTTCAAACTTCTCGGGATAACGATGCCCGCCTTCCGAGTCGCCGGCGGACTCATCCTCCTGCTCATCGGCATCGACATGGTGCAAGCCAAACGCCCCAGCACCAATGAAGCGCCCGGCGAAGCCGAGGAGGGCTCGCACAAAGAGGACGTCGGCATCATCCCGCTGGGCATGCCCATGCTCGCCGGCCCCGGCGCAATCTCAACGGTCATGGTGCTCATCGGGCCAACCCCCGAGTGGTGGCAAGTGCTGCTGATTTTCATCGCGCTCGCCGTCACCGCGCTGTCCTGTTATTGGGCGTTGAAAGCCGCCGATAGCGTCCGCCGCTACATGGGCGAAACTGGAATTCACATCCTCACGCGATTGATGGGAATGCTGCTGACAGCACTCGCCGTGCAGTTCATTAGCGGCGGCCTGCTCGAACTCGGCTTCGGCGTTAAACCTTGACCGTTCGAAACAACTTCCCCAGAATCCGCAGCGCCCGGTCCACTTCCCGCCCCGTCAAAATATACGGCGGCAGGAAGCGCAGCACCGTCTCGTGCGTCGCGTTGAACAGCAGCCCCTCTTCCATCCCGCGAGCGACATAGGGCTTCCCCGGCCGGTCCAACTCAACGCCGATCATCAGCCCCGCCCCGCGCACTTCCCGAATAAACGAATGCTTCGTCTGCAACTCCCGCAGCCCCGCGCGGAAATATTCGCCCACGCGGCCCACCTGCTCCAGCAGTCCGTTTTCCATGATGTCGATAAATTCCAGCGCCGCCCGGCACGCCAACGGTCCCCCGCCAAACGTGCTGCCATGCATCCCCGGCCGGATCGCCGCCGCCGCCCGTTCATTGCACATCACCACGCCCAGCGGCAGCCCGCACGATAAAGGCTTCGCCGTCACCATCACATCCGGATGCACGTCGGGCGCTATCAGTTGATGCGAGAACCACTTCCCTGTCCGCCCCACGCCGCACTGCGTCGCGTCAAATACCAACAGCGCATTGTGCGCGTCGGCCAGCGCCCGCGCCTTCCGCAGGAACTCGGCGTACATCGGGTAGATCCCGCCCTCGCCCTGAATGCCCTCCAAAACAATCGCCGCCGTATTCGCATTCACCGCCGCTTCCAGCGCCGTCATGTCGTTCGCGTTGATCCATCGCGGCCCGGCCAGCAACGGCTCAAAATCCTTCCGGTACTTCGGTTGGCCCGTGATCGACAACGCGCCCAAACTGCGCCCATGAAACGAATTCTCCAACGCAACAATTTCAATCTTGCCGCTCGAAATCCCATTGCCATGCGAGCGGATCATTTTGATCGCGCCCTCCATCGCCTCCGTCCCCGAGTTGCAAAAAAAGCTCCGCTGCAAACCGCTCATCTTGGCCAGCTTCTCCGCCAGCTTGCCTTGATACTCGTGGTAGTAAAGGTTCGAGCAGTGAATCAGCAGCCCGGCCTGCTCCCGGATCACGCGCGTCAGCCGCGGATGCCCATGCCCCAGCGCGTTCACGCCAATCCCGCTGATCAAATCCAAATACCGCTTCCCGTTAAAATCGTAAAGCCACGTCCCCTTCCCTCGGCGCAATGCCACCGGGTACCGCGCGTAATTCTGCAGCACATACTGCTTCTCCAACTCCATCACTTGTTGCGTGGAGGACAACTGCTCTATTTCAACGTTTGCCGTAGCCACTCGACCATCTTCTCCTTGTACTTTTGAAACGCGGGATTCTTCTCCCACCCTCCAATGCCGTGCGGCGCGCCCTCCACCGTGAAGACTTCGCAACGCGCCCCCGCCTCTTTCATCTTCGCGCACATCAGCGGCGATTGGTCATACGGCACAGCTTTGTCCTCCGTGCCGTGGATCATCAGATACGGCGGCATGCCCTTGTGGACATAGGTGATCGGCGACGCCGCGCGCATCTTCTCCTCCGCTTCCGGTCCAGGCGCGTTAATGTCGAGCAACCTCTCGACGTTCTCCCCAATCGCTCCCAACTTCCGCGCCCGCGCCGCCAAATCATGCGGACCATAGAACGGAATCACCGCCGCCACGGCCGTCTCGCCCTTCCCCCGCGCCCCTACATACGACACCATATGCCCCCCAGCCGATTCCCCAATCAGCGCCATCCGCTTCACGTCAACCTTGTACTCCGCGGCATGTTTCTTCACCCACCGAATCGCCTCGAAAACGTCGTCCGCCTGCGCCGGAAATCGATGCGCCGGCGCCAATCTGTAATTGATCGTAAACCACGCGAAACCGCCCTTGGACAGCGGCTCAAACAACGGCGGCACATACGTCGTCTTCGTCCCGTTACGCCATCCGCCGCCATGCACAATGATAACGGCGGGAAACGGCCCCTTCCCCTCCGGCACATACGCATCCAGCGTCAACGAAACTCCGCCCGGCTTGGCGAATTCTATATCGGTCCGAAGCTCCGCCGCCAATGGCAGAAGGCTAATTATTAGGAGTCCCAGCAGTCGCACTCGGCCCTCCTTCTCCCCGCCGCTCCGGCTGCGGTTTCGGCAGCGGTTTCCGCGGCAGCATCTCGTCCCGCGTCGCCGCGTGATAAACGAACGACGCTAAAATCGCCGACGCCTGCATCATGTCGCTCTTCGGAACATAGTCAAACACGTCCATGTTCGAATGGTGCGTCGTCGAAAAATACTCCAGCGGGTCCTGAATAAACTGGAACCCCGGCAACCCCAGCGAGTTGAACGACACATGGTCCGTCGACCCCGTATTCCGTATCGTCAACGTCGTCGCGCCATAGTCTTTGAACGGCGCCAGCCACGCCTCAAAAATCGGCCGAAGCATGTCGTTCCCCTGCAAGTACACGCCGCGAATCTTCCCGCCGCCATTGTCTAAATTGAAATACGCCTGCAGCTTCGCGTGTTCCGGTTTCAAAGTCATCGTAGTCAAATCGCCGAAATGATCTTTCACATACGCCTTGCTGCCGAAAAGCCCCTGCTCCTCCCCGCTCCACAACGCAATTCGAATGGTGCGATCTGTCTTCAGATTCAGCGCCTTGATAATCCGTAATGCCTCAATCGCCACCGCGCACCCGGCGGCGTTGTCCGTCGCCCCGGTCGCCCCATGCCACGAATCCAAATGCGCGCCAACCATCACCACTTCCTCCGGCCGCTTCGTCCCCTTGATCTCCGCAATCACATTATACGTATCCAAGCCTTTGTCGAAGAACTCCGTCTTCACATCCAACTGCACCTTCACCGGCACCTTCTTCTCAATCAGCCGCGCGATGCGATTGTAGTGTTCAATCGTCAATGAGATGATCGGCGGCGGAATCGGCAATTTCGCGTCCTGCGAACTCCCGCTCCCCGCAAACACCGTTCCCGCCTCGCCGCGATAGCCGGGCATCAACACCGCCGCCACGCCCTCATCGAGAAAGAACTGATGCAGCTTCGCCCGGAACGCCTGCGCCGCCCCGCGCGTCACCGGCCGTCCATCCGGCCCCGCCGCCGCAGTCCGCGTCGATCCCGGCGTCAATCCAAATACCCCCGTCGCTCCAGGATCCGCCGCCATCGCCTCGGCCGCCAAATCCGAGTCCGCATAACGCCGCCCCCGCGCCAGCGTGTGTAGCCCGATCGGCCGCTCCGGCTCCATCACAATCATCTTCCCCTTTAACTTGCCCTTCCACTTCTCAAAGTCCGCTTCCACCCGAATCGCGGCCATGATGACCTCCGCCTGCACCGGCCCCTGCGTCCCGCCCGTCCAGGCATTCGGATACCCAATCAGCGGCGAGTACGACGGCTCCAGCAAATGCGCCGAAAAGTTCGAGTACGTCCAACCCCGCCCAAACGGCCCCCATTTCTCAAATGTGACATCGGAGACGCCGTATTCGTTCAGACTCTTCTTCACCCAATTGGCGGCCTTATCGAAGCCCGGCGAGTTCGTCAGCCGGTGCCCGTTGACATCGGTCAGCCAGAACAGGTGGTCCATGACTTTGGAGTTCTCCAAAGCCTCTTGCTTGATCTGGTGGACGACAAAGAGGTTGGCCTTATCCTGCGCGTGGACAAGCAGGCTTATTGTGAGGAGGACCAGCGTCGTTCTCATAGGGATTGGATTCAAGATAGCAGGAATTCGGAACTTTCCTATCGGGATGATCTGAGCCATAATCGCCGCCCGTGTTCTGCAAATCCGCCGATATATTTCACAGTGGAAGTAATTCCTCCCGATCTGTTCGAGAAAAAAGGAGTTTACCGTAAATGTTACAGACCAGTACGCCCGTAGCCACAATGCCACGGGTAAAAGACCGAGCAAGTATAGCGAACCAGGGTGCGCAGGCCATCGTGGGCGCGATATCCCGATCCCAGGCAATGATCGAGTTCCATTTGGACGGAACCATCATCACCGCCAACGACAATTTCTTGCAAACCGTCGGGTACCGCTTGGATGAAGTCCAGGGCCAACATCACCGCATGTTCGTCCAGGACTCCGAGCGCAATAGCGACGCCTACCGCCAGTTCTGGGCCGGGCTCAACCGTGGCGAATACCAGACCGCCGAATACAAGCGCATCGGCAAAGGCGGCAAGGAGGTCTGGATTCAAGCGTCCTACAACCCGATTTTCGATAGCGCTGGCAAGCCGTCAAAGGTCATCAAGTTCGCAACCGACGTCACTGCGCAAAAACTGATCAATGCGGAGACGGCAGGACAAATCGCCGCGGTTGGAAAGTCACAGGCCGTCATCGAATTTCATCTCGACGGCACCATTATCACTGCCAACGACAATTTCCTGAAGACTCTCGGCTACTCTCTGGACGAAATCAAGGGTCAGCATCACCGGATGTTTGTCCAGGATTCGGAGCGTTCCAGCGAAGCGTACCGCCAATTCTGGGCTACGCTTAACCGCGGCGAATACCAGGCTGGCGAATACAAACGCATCGGCAAGGGCGGCAAAGAAATCTGGATCCAAGCCTCCTACAACCCCATCCTCGATATGAACGGCAAGCCTTTCAAAGTCGTCAAATTCGCCACCGATGTCACGGCGCAAAAACTCACCAATGCCGACACCGCCGGACAACTCGCCGCCATCGGCAAGGCGCAAGCCGTAATTGAATTCCACCTTGACGGCACCATTATCAATGCCAACGACAATTTCCTGAAAACTCTCGGCTACTCTCTGGACGAAATCAAGGGTCAGCATCACCGGATGTTCGTCCAGGATTCGGAGCGTTCCAGCGAAGCTTACCGCCAATTCTGGGCCGCGCTTAGCCGCGGCGAATACCAGGCCGCTGAATACAAACGCATCGGCAAGGGCGGCAAGGAAGTCTGGACCCAGGCCTCCTACAACCCCATCCTCGATATGAACGGCAAGCCCTTCAAGGTCGTCAAATTCGCCACCGATGTCACGGCTCAGAAGCTCGTCAATGCCGACACCGCCGGACAACTCCAGGCGATCCATAAATCACAAGCGGTCATCGAATTCCAAATGGATGGAACCGTCCTCAGCGCCAACGATAATTTCCAGAAAGCCATCGGCTATTCGCTGCCGGAGATCCAGGGCAAACACCACAGCATGTTTGTCGAGGAGTCCGAAGCGCGCAAGCCTGCCTATCGCGAATTCTGGGCCGCGCTCAATCGCGGTGAATACCAGGCCGCCGAATATAAGCGCATCGCCAAGGGCGGCAGGGAGATCTGGATTCAGGCATCCTATAACCCGATCTTCGACCTGAACGGCAATCCTTTCAAAGTCGTCAAGTATGCCACCGACGTCACTGCTCAGGCCAAAGCCCGCATCGAAATGACCCGCGCCGTCGGGTCGCTGAACAGCTCCTCGCAGATCCTCAACAATCTGAGCCAACAAATGGGCGCCAGCGCCGAAGAGACGTCCTCCCAGGCCACCGTCGTCGCAGCCGCCTCTGAACAGGTCAGCAAGAGTGTACAGACCGTCGCCACCGGTACAGAAGAGATGACCGCGAGCATCCGGGAAATCTCCAAGAACGCCAGCGAAGCCGCACGTGTCGCCAGCACGGCCGTAAAAGTCGCTGACACCACCAATCTTACGATCGGCAAGCTCGGCGAAAGCAGCATTGAGATCGGAAAAGTAATCAAGGTTATTACCTCGATTGCGCAGCAGACCAATCTGCTCGCCCTCAACGCCACCATTGAGGCGGCGCGGGCAGGCGAAGCGGGAAAAGGGTTCGCCGTCGTCGCCAACGAAGTCAAGGAATTAGCCAAGGAAACGGCCAAAGCGACCGAAGAAATCAGTCAGAAGATCGAAGCGATCCAGGGCGACACCAAAGGCGCCGTTTCTGCCATCGGGCAGATCACTGCAATCATCAATCAGATCAACGACATTTCCAATACCATCGCCTCCGCTGTCGAGGAGCAAACCGCCACGACGGCCGAAATCAGCCGCAACGTTGCCCAAGCGGCGATTGGAGTCAATTCGATCGTCGAGAATATCTCTGGAGTCGCCACGGCCGCCCGCCAGACATCCAAAGGCGCCAGCGACGCGCAGGACGCCGCCACTGAACTTTCTGTACTTGCCAGCACCCTCCAGACCATCTCACAGCAGATGTAACCCGCCTCCGCGCCAATCATGGGTGATTCGGCCCAACCAGTCACCCCTGATTGCCGCCCCCTACTCCCCTGTTTGGGACCGCATGGACCACTGAACTTCCCGCCCGCTTCCCCTCGGCCCGGTCTCCTCATTGTCCGGCTCCCTGCCCCATCTACGAGATCCTCCCGCGCCGCATCCAGAATCTCAATATTCATTTCAAATTGCCGCGAATCTCTGCCTTCGCTGCGTCCCAGTCCGTAAACTTCGACATCCCGCCATTGGCCAGTTCGCGGCGCTCACTCGCGATACTTTCGTGCCAGTCAGGCGATTCAGCGCCTCCCGGATTGCGCGCCAGGTCGGCCCAAAGCAACTCCATCGCCGCAAGTTTCTCATACAGCGTCCTTTCGTCCAGGGCCAAACTGATGGGCATGTCTCCAACTTACCCCGCACGCGCGAATGAAGAAGCTTAATCCCCGTGCCGGCCCCCGCCGCGGCGTCTCGCAACCGGTGGACCAATGCTTGTGCACCTCCTTGCGCAGGCGTAGAATTATGTCCAGAGACACCCAATGCCGATTACAATCCAACCCGATCTGGAAGCAATGCTTCTCCAACCGGCAGACGCCGCCGGAGTGACCGTCGAGACCTACATTGAACGCATCGCGCGCGACGATCAGGACGCCGAGAAAGAAGTTGAGGCGCTCGCCATCGAAGGACTCAACTCCGGCCCGTCAATCGCACCCGATGAAGCGTACTGGGCCGCCAAACGCCAACAGCTGATTGACGGTTACCGGAATTCCCGCGGCCAGTGAGTTTTGAATACCTCGTAAAGCCCAAAGCGGGCATCGATCTCGACCTCTACGCCGGCTACCTCGCGGAAACGGCGAATCTCGACGTCGCGCTCCGATTCTTCGATGCGGCCCATGGCACGTTCGCACTTCTTGCCACCCAGCGGAACATAGGCTGGCGCTCCCGCGCAAAATATCCCGGCCTTGAATCGTTACGTGTATGCAGGGTATCCGAATTCGAAGAAATGTTGATTCTATACCGCCCGCTCACGAAAGGCGTCGAAATCCTTCGAGTGGTTCACGGCTCGCGGAATCTTCGCGCGCTTTTGCGCCGCGAGGGGCTGGAGTAATCTTTCTCTCCGCGCAAAAGTCGCACCCCCAGCCCTACCCCCGCCGCATCTCCTCCCGAATCAACGCCAATATCTCTTCCTTCTCCTCCGAACTCGTCAACTCCTGCTCTAACCGCCGCAGCGCCACCCCCAGCACATCCCGGTGATGCAGCTTGGCTCCCAGCCCCTCCGTCTCCGTCAACGTCAACCAGATATCATGCAGCCGGTCCACATCCTCCGGCCACAATCGGGGCGGGTGCGGCCCCAAATTCACATACGTCGGCTTCCGGTCCGGACTGATTATCTCCAGCGAAAATGGATGCCGCGGCTCCGGTAACTGCTCCCACGCCAGCCCGATCCGCCGCGCCAACTCATCGCTCGCCATCCGCGCCGAAATCCCCGTAACTAATCGCGACGCCTTCATCGTCGCCGCCGCCTGTATCATCGCCGCAAACGGATCGCTCGCCGGCACAACCAACAGCTCCACGGGCTTCCCTTCCCTCTCCGCCACCGTCACCACCCGCGAGAACAACTCCTGCTCATATGTCCCAAACAACTGTTCATCCTGTAACTCAAACTCCCCCGCCCCGGCCGAAATCGGATGCACCGTCATCACCACCACATCATGCCGCCGCAGGTTCGTCTTCTCCAACACCCGCCGCAAATGCTCCATGTTGTTGTAGTCCCGCAGCGCCACCAGCACACACCCCGGCCGCGCGTTCAAATGCGCTACATCCACTTGCGGCTGATGGTCCAGATTGAACTCCTCCAACCCCGCCTTCGCCCGCTGCTTATTCACCTTCTCCGAAATCAAAAACAGCGTAAACAGCACCAAAGTAAACGAAACGCCATAAATCGTCGCAATCTTCTTCGTGAACAAATTCGCAATCGCCACGAAAAATAACATCGCCACCGTCGCCGCCAATCCCACCGGCCACTCCCGCCCGCCAATCTTGAAATTGAACGGTGTTTTATACTCCTGATCCGTCCGCTGAAACCGCAGCGCCAACACTCCCAGCCCCTTCATAAAGAAACTCCACACCACGCCAAACGCATACGCCTCACCCAGCAAATACAGGTTCCCCCCGCTCCCCACGATCGTCGCCACTTGCATCAGCGTAATCAAATTCACAATCCGGAACGTCGTCCCAAATTTCACATGCGGCTTCCGGAACCAGTTCAACAACACCCCGTCCTCGGCCACCCGGTTCAACACCCCATTGGCGCCAATCAAACTCGTGTTCACCGCGCCCGAAAGGATCAAAACACCAACTATCACCACAAAAACATGAAAAACCAGCTTCAGTATATGCGGACCTTCCAGGCTCATCGCCAGCCCGCCCAACAGATTGTCTTTATACGATGGCCGGATCGCGTCCGGTATTATCATCACCGCCAATATCGACAACAGCCCCGTCGACACCGACGCATATATGCAAACGATGTTCGCCGTTATCCGCAAATTCTTCAACTTCGGATACGCGATCTCCCGATAAACCTGCGCCAAAGTCTCAAACCCGCTCATCGCCAACAGCGAATGCCCAAACGCCACCACCATCAACACCATCGGCAACTGCGCCCAGAACGTCCCGTGCAGCCAGCCCAATGACTCCTCATGCATCACCAACTGCGACGGCACCGGCAGCGGCGGCAGCGGCGCTCCGCCCCTCACCGCTATCGTGATCCCGCACCAGATCAACATGCACACTACCATCACCGTCGTCACCTGCATGATCCGCAACGCATGACCCGACGACTCATGGATCCCGCGTATATTCGACCGCCAGAACCACCCCGTCACCGCAATCGCAAAAAACACCGAAAACCCGTTCGGATCCACATGCAGCGGTTGCCCCGCCAACACCGCCATCTCGTTCACCAAATGCCCCAAATACTGCCCCGCCGACACCGACGAAATCGGCCCCGTCAATATGTAGTCAACCACCAGCGCCGACACCGACAGCTTCGCCATCGACGGCCCAATCGAATCCCGGACAACTACGTAAACCCCGCCCCGTACGAACATCCCGCAGCTTTCCATATAAATCGAGCGCACCGCAAAGCTGAAGAACATCACCGCCATCACAAACCACGGAGCCGATTTGCCGATGGCGTATTCCGTAATCCCGCCAACGTAGTACATCGTCGAAGCAAGATCGGAAAGGACGATGGCGGCCCCGCGCCAAAATGAAATAAACGAAAGGGCAACTGTGGTGGCGACGACTACTTTCGATGTCGCCCCCATCCGCTCGGCAGAATCAGGCATTCCAGGGTCCATCATAGCGCCCAATTTGAGGCACCATTAGAAAGACCATGCAGATTCCTCCCCCAGCGGCCCAAATCTTGAAAACTCTCCACGCCGCCGGATACGCTGCCTTCCTCACCGGCGGCTGCGTCCGCGACATGCTCCTCGCTCGCCAACCCAAAGACTGGGACGTTGCCACCAATGCCCGTCCCGATGAACTTACGAAACTTTTCGTAGGCGCTGAACTCATCGGCGCCCACTTCGGCGTCATCCTCTGGCACGGCGTCGAAATCGCCACCTTCCGCAGCGATGGCCCCTACACCGACGGCCGCCACCCGCAAACAGTAACCTTCGAAACCGATCCCGCCAAAGACGCCGCCCGCCGCGACTTCACCATCAACGCCCTCTTCTACGACACCCAAACCCAAACCGTCATCGACCACGTCAACGGCCAGGCCGACCTGAATAACAAACTCATTCGCGCCGTCGGCAACCCCGAAACCAGGTTCGCCGAAGATCACCTCCGCCTGTTAAGAGCCGTCCGCTTCGCCGCCAGATTCGAATTCGAAATCGAACCGCAAACCCGCGCCGCCATTTGCAACCAAAGCCAACTCATAAACAACGTGGCCGCCGAAAGAACCCGCGACGAATTAACCAAAATCCTCACCGAACCCCACCCCCGCCGCGGCGTCGAACTCCTCGACCAACTCAACCTCCTCGAACAAATCCTCCCCGAGATAAAAGCGATGCAAGGCGTCGAGCAGCCGAAAGAGTTCCACCCCGAGGGCGACGTTTGGACCCACACGCTGCTTATGCTCGAAAGCCTCAACCAGCCAACAGAAACCCTCGCCTGGGCTGTTCTTCTCCACGACGTCGCCAAGCCCAAAACCTACCAAAACACAGACCGCATCAGATTCAACGGCCACGCCGAACTGGGCGCCAAAATGGCCGGCCAAATTCTGCACCGCCTCCGTTACCCAACAGCCGTAATCGAAACCGTCCGCGACCTCGTTG
>SHUN01000039.1 GCA_009697495.1 Bryobacterales bacterium
CCGGTAGCGATATTCGCGTCTGGAAGTGGTCTGCGGCTGCCATGAACGCACTACTCGTGCTGTTGTTTATTCGCACGGATTGCCCGATCTCCAATCGCTATGCGCCTGAGATCCAGCGGCTTTATCAGAGCTACAACCGCCCGGGGATCGAATTCCGCCTGGTTTACACGGAGCATGCGATCAATGCGGCGGCCATCGCGCGCCACAAGGCCGAATATGGACTTACTATCCCTTCGGAGATCGACATGGACCGCGCCTACGTGCGTAAGGCCAAGGCGACCGTGACGCCGGAAGCGGCCGTGTTCGCTGGCGGCGAACTGGTTTACAGAGGGCGGATTGACGACCGCTATCCGGCGGTTGGACAGATGCGGCGCCAGGCTACCGCGCACGACCTTGAAGACGTCCTGCGAGCGCTGGCCGCCGGACAAAAGCCCGCGCCGCACTTTACCCGTGCCATCGGATGCGTGATCGAGAGGGCTCCGTGATCTGGGGCCTATTGCTGCTGGCGGCTGGCCTGGCGGCGGCGGCTCCGGTCACCTACTCCGAGCACATTGCACCCATATTGTTCGAGCGCTGCGCGGAGTGCCACCACCCCGGCGCGGCGGCTCCGTTTGCGCTGCTCACTTACGAAGACGCACGCAAACACGCCGCGCAGATCGCGGCCGTAACGGCGCGCCGCTACATGCCGCCCTGGCCGCCCTCGCCGGGCGTGGGCGATTTCGTGGGCAACCGCAGCCTTACGGACGCACAAATCGCGATGCTGGCACAGTGGGCCAGGGACGGCGCGCCATTGGGCGATGCATCGAAGGCGCCTCGACCGCCGCGCTATACCGCGGGATGGCAGTCCGGCGAACCCGACCTGATTCTTAAGATAGACCAGGGATTCGTGCTGCCGGCTTCGGGTCCGGATGTGTTCCGGAACTTCGTGGCGCCGGTTACCATTCAGCAATCGCGTTTTGTGCGCGGCTTCGAGCTGCGCCCCGGAAACAGGCGCGTGGTTCACCACGCCAACGTGATTGTGGATCGCGGCCGGACGCTGCGCGTTCGCGACGGTCAGGACGGGCGTCCGGGGTTTGAAGGCATGGACATCAGCGTCGAATCCGGGAACGGCTTCGATCCGGACTCGCATTTTCTTCTTTACAAGACCGGCACGCCCGACGCGCCCTTGCCGGAGGACATGGCGTGGCGCATCGATCCGGGCACGGACCTGATCGTCAACATGCATATGCAGCCCACGGGCAAGCCGGAGAAAGTGGACGCTGAAATCGGGTTGTACTTTACCGATCAACCACAGCGGCGGCAGCCGATGCTGCTGCAGTTGGAGAACGACGGGGCGATCGACATTCCACCCGGGTCGGCGGCAACTTCCGTCACCGACCATCTGACGCTGCCGGTTGATGTGGATCTGCTGGCAGTCTACCCACACGCCCACTATCTAGGGAAGCGCGTGGAGGCGTGGGCCGAGATGCCTGGCGGCGGGGAAACTCCCTTGCTGCGGGTCGAGGACTGGGATATAAACTGGCAGGCTTCCTATACGTTTCGCTCGCCGGTGCGCCTTCCGGCGGGCACCCGCGTGGTGATGCGGATCGGCTACGATAACCGCGCCGCGAATCCGCGCAATCCGAACCGCCCCCCGAAGCGCGTGCGCTCCGGAAACCGCTCCGCCGATGAGATGGGGCACTTCTGGTTGCAGGTATTGCCGGCCGCCGGGGAGAGCGGAGCGCCGGACCCCCGGCTCCGGCTGCAGGAAGCGCTCATGCGGCGGCGTCTGGAAAAATACCCCGGCGATTTCGAGGCCACGTTCAATCTGGGCGGGGCATTGGATGCGCTCGGGCAACGTGAAGAATCCATACGGCTGCTGGAAGCCGCAGTGCGGATCAAACCAAAGGCGGCGGTCGCGCGCAATACGCTGGCCGGCGCGCTGATCGACGCCGGACGGCTGAACGAGGCGATCGAGCATTTGCGGATGGCGGTGGGAGCGGAGCCGGAACACGCCGATTCACGCCTGAATCTGGCGCGTACGCTGCTCGAGGCGGGAGACGCGCGCGGAGCCGCCACCGAGTATCTGGTGTATCTACGAATGCGGCCCGACGACGCCGACGCGCGCATGCAACTGGCGGGGCTCTATGCTGACGAGAGAGATTTCGCAGCGGCGGCGATGCATTTCGAGCGAGCCGCCAAAGTGCGTCCCGACGATGCGGACCTGCAAACGAATCTGGGTACGGCGCTTTCTCTCTCGGGAGATTTGGCCGGAGCTGCGGTAGCCTTCGAGAGCGCGCTGCAGTTGAACCCAGGCCACGATGTGGCGCGATCTAATCTGGAGCAGGTACGAGCGCGCCTGAAGAAGCCGTAGAGCGACTTCAGGCCGCCGCTTGCTGACGCGCGCGGCTCGGTTTAGATGCTACTGAGCCGCGACCGTCAGGGAGCGGTGGCCGGCTTCCAACCGCCGAAAATTTCCTCCAGGCGTGCGGCGATCGCCAGCGCAATATCTTCGCGCCAAGGGCCTGCGGCGATCTGGACATTGATGGGAAGCCCGCTTCCGGATTCACCGCAGCGGACCACCGCCGCGGGCCAGCCCGTCAAGTTGTACGTCATGGTGTAGCTGAAACCGCGAAAGTTGCCGTCTTCGATGGAGGTTCCGTGCAGCAGCGCGGGGCTCGCCGATACCGGAGACAGAATCGCATCGTGATTCTGGAGAAAGGCAAACATGCCGGCACGAAATTGGTGCAGGCTCTCCCAGTATTCGGCGAAGCCGCTGATGCCGGTGCGATACGGCTCAAGCTTGGCAAGCCATCCTTCCAGCAATGGATGCGCGGGGTTGCTGCCGATGCCCGCGAGGAACTGCCGCATGCCGTCTCCGCCGTCCGGACCGATCAACTTCATTTCCAGATCGTAGCTCTGCTCGATTCCCGGCGGCGTCATTTCCTCGACGATCGCGCCTTCGCCGGAGAGCGCCTGCGCGGCCTTGTGTAACGTCGCGGTGGTTTCCGCGTCGACATCGGCAATGCCGTTCGCCGTAAAGTACGCCACTCGCAGGCCGCCGAATTTCACCTTGGCCGGGTCACGGTAAGGCATCTCCACACAGGTATGGTCTTGCGCGTCGCTGTCCATCAGAATCGGCATCAGCGTCCACAGGTCCTCGACGCGCCGTGCCATGGGGCCGATCTGCCACAGCGTTTCCATCCAGCCTCCGGTGGGCGGTACGTGGCCCGAGCGCGGCAGCCGGCCCGACGTAGGCTTGATACTCGCGATCCCGCAGTAATGCGCGGGCAAGCGGACGCTTCCGGCGGCGTCGCTCCCCAGCCCGAATGGCGATCCACACACGGCCATCAGCGCTGCTTCTCCACCGCTCGATCCGCCGGAGGTTCGCGCAGGATTGTAGGGATTGTTCGTCCGGCCGTGCAGGAAGTTATCGCTTTCGAAGGCCCACAGCAGATCGGGGAGATTGGTTCTGGCAATCGGAATGGCGCCTGCGGCCCGCAGGCGCGCTACCAGAGTGGCGTCGTTTCGTGACGGCGCCGCGTTGCGCATGCCGATGGTCCCCGCGTCGCAAACCGTTCCCGCAACCTCTATGGAGCCTTTGATCGAAAACGGAACTCCGTCCAGAGGGCCGAGCAGCGTGCCGGATGCGCGCCGCTGGTCCGCCATGTGAGCTGCCTGGCGCGCTGGTTCGCGCAGAACTTCGATGACTGCGTTGACGTCCGGATTCAATTCGTCGACGCGATGCAGATGCGCATCGACCAGCTCCGCCGAAGTGATGGAACCCTCGCGAATCAGACAGCCCTGCGCGGTTCCGGAAAGCGCCAGTATGCCGGTCACGGTTCCCGAATTACCAAATGTTGGTTTGCCGTCACGTTGTTAAGCTTTTGCCGCGTTCCGCCAGGCCATTCGATTTCGATGACCGATGCCGAGGCGTCCGCCCCCAATCCGAATGTGAGGGCCAGGTCGCTGGATGAGCAGTAGCTCGATCCGCTGCGGACTGTCTGCCACTGCGTGCCGCCGGCCGAAGTAACACGCACCACGGCGCCGATCGCGCTTCGATTGCTCTTGGCGCCGGCGAGCCGCAATTGCAGCCAGCGGTTGCGGTTCCCGCCATCGTTGCGATACAGATGCGCCGGACCGTTGTTGGTGGTGAACAACACGTCCAGGTCGCCATCGCGGTCGACGTCGCCGTAGGCCGCGCCGCGCGCGACCACCGGGCGTGTGAACGCGCTGACCTGCTCGAACTTCCCTTTGCCTTGATTCCGCAACAGCAGCGGCAGCTCCGCATATTGGATCTTGGGCTGAACCCGCCCGATCTCCTCTTCGATGTGCCCGTTCGCCGCGAAAATGTCGGGATAGCCGTCCAGATCGTAATCGAAGAAGAACAGGCCGAAGGTCAGCGTCAGCAGGCTGGCGCGCCCTACTGTGGAACGCGGCGCCTCATCCACGAACAGGCCATTTCCTTCGTTATGGTAGAGCCCCAGCATCTGGTTCGAGAAATTACCGACGATCAGGTGGGCCCTTCCGGAGCGGTCGTAATCACCGGCGTCCACGCCCATGGCGCCGCGCGCGACCCCGTCTTCCCCGAAAGCAACGCCGGCCGCCAGGCCTTCCTCGCGAAAGCGCCCGTTCTGTAAATTTCGATAGAGCTTGTTGGGCTGCGTGTCGTTCGCGACAAATAGATCCGGCCAGCCGTCGTTGTTGTAATCGAATACGCTCACGCCGAGCGACTTGCTGGTAGGGTCGGCCAGTCCCGCCTTGTCCGTTACGTCCGCGAACTTGCCTCCACCAAGGTTGTTATACAGCTTTGAAGAGCTGCCCTTGTAGGACTCCGGAGTGCAGTAGGATTTGGTTGAGCCATCCAAGGAACACCATATGTCTCCTTGCGGCGTCCACTGTACGTAATTGGCGACGAACAGATCCAGTTTGCCGTCTCGATCGTAATCGAGCCAGGCCGCGCCGGCGCTGAAGCTCGCGTTGCCGATGCCGGATTCGCGGGTCACATCGCGGAAGCGCCCCCCGCCTTCGTTGTGAAACAGATGGTCGCCGCCCAGGGCCGTGATGTAGACGTCCTGGCGGCCGTCGTTGTCGTAATCGGCGACTGCCACGCCGAGTCCATAGATCTCAACATCCAGACCGCTTCCGCGAGTGATGTCGGTAAACGTGCCGTCGTGATTATTGCGATAGAGGGCCGCCGTGGTGCGCCGGCCGCGAGGCGTCAAGTCCTTCCCATTGATCAGCAGGATATCGAGCCACCCGTCGCCCAACGTATCCAGGAAAGCGCATCCCGCCCCCATGGTCTCGGGAAGCCATTTTTTGCCAGCGCGCCCCGCATTGTGAACGAAACGGATACCGGCAGCGGCGGTGACGTCGGTGAACCGGACGGGCTCACTTGCCGCCGTCCGCGGCAACCCCTGCGGAACCACGAGCGGCACCGCCAGAACCCCCGCCAGAAACGTGATCGTGAATGCTCTGCCTCTCATTGTTATCTTCGGGGCTCAACAGCCGCGGCTTGGCGGTGAGGGCTTGCGATGCTTCATCGGCCTTGAACCTGAGGAACAGTTTCTGTTCCCGCTCCGCTTGCTCCGCCTGATTCAACCCTTTGTAGCACAACATCAGATTGTAGTGCGCCTGCACGTCTTCGGGATCCACGGCGAGCGTCTTGTCGAAGGCCACGATGGCGTCGGCGTACTTGCGCTCCAAGAATAAGATGCGTCCGATCTGGTTCTGCGCCACGCGGTCCCGGGGATACTGGCCGACCGTCCGGTTCAGGCTTTGCAGAGCGCCGGTGTAATCGCCCGACGCTTTTTGAATCATGGCAAGAAAGAAATGTCCGCGCGCAAGATCGGGTTGTAGAGATAACGCTTTTTCCACGAACGGGCGGGCTGCGTCGGTCTCGCCTTCCTGGATCAGCGCACGCCCCACGTTCAGCCATCCGTCGGCGTAGCCTGGCTCGGCCTCCGTAACGCGCCGGAACGCGTACTCGGCGGCTTTCAGATCGCCCTGCAACAGCAGCCCGATGCCCCAATCGTTCCAGCGCTCGCGATCCTCTTTGCGAATGACCGGCGTCCAATTCGGTTCGCCCAACTCAATCTTCGAAGTGTCGGAGGCGAGCGTCACAATCGGCAGCACCGGCACATCGGCGGAGTCGAATGAATATTCGCGGCTATCGAAATCGACACCCGCGGCGCCGGCGCCCGGCTTTGCAACGCCCGCGAAAGCGTACTTGGTGTAATAATGCGCGAATTTGCGATAGTTCAGTTTGGTTTCGAGTGTGATCGGCCCCACCGCATCCTTGGGGATCGCCAATCGGAAATGCGCGGTATCGGCGGCACCGGGAGGGATCAGCCGCACATACAGCACGCTGCGCGTCTGCCAGGCATTGCGCTTGTTGATCTGGTTCCCCTGACCGTCAAGCTGATAGGAGCGGTAAAAGTGCGCGCCCTTGTCCACCGGACCGCCGCCGTTGTCGTCGACGCTGCCGCTCCAGGCAAGCACGCGTCCCTTGGCGTCGCGAGCTTTGAATTCCAGCCATACATCGAAGGCGTCCACCGTCCCGGCCGGAAAAAAATGTCCGATCTTGCGCGTCCGCACAACGGCATCCACTCGCACCGTGGCGCCGGGCTGAAATCGAACGCCTGGAGCATCGATCGGAGCCGCCAATTTGCCTACATCGCGCAGCAACACCGGCCCGGTTTGTTCCGCTTCCTCGCCCACCGCGAAGGTGGAAGCCAGCGCGAGCGAATCGCTGGCCCGCCGGCGCATCTCCGGTTGTCCCTTCACTTCCTCCACGGGAGCGGCGGCGAACAGATCCACGGTGATAAACCCGGATTTCAAGAAATCTTCCGTGGCGCGCAGTTGTTCGGCGTCCTTGTTCACGAACGGGACCGCGGTGTTGGCGGCCGGGAATCGGTGCGAATGAATCATACCGTCTCTGTTGCCGGGATCGCGCGAGGCGATCAAAGGCATGTGACAGTTCGAGCAGGTGGAGGGCTTGTCCGGATAATAGAAAGATCGGGCTCCCTGCCCCGATACGCCGCTGGCCTGCCAGTTGTCGTAGTCGTTGAACCCGCGCAGCCAGCGATAATGATTCACCGGCTCATCCAGATGCACCTTGTGGCAAGTGGAGCAGAACTCCGGCGAATCCTTGCGCATGAACGCCTTCATGAAGGTGCGGCGGTGGGGTTCGGGATTCAGGTACGTCAGAAAATTGTCGACCTTGCGGATCCACGGGTCGCGGCTGGAAGCGAGGCGATGGAGGGGCGGGTACGCGATGGTGAAATCGCCCTGGCCCATGGAACTGCCCACGTGCACGATGGCATGGCAGGAGACGCAACCCAAACCGTTCTGCGCCTCCGGCGTATCCACCTGCTCCTTGATCGGCCGGTCAAAACGGCCGTTGAAAAATACGGCGTGATCATGGCATCCGGCGCACCACTTGCTGCCTTGCGTGCCGCTGAGTTCCTGCATGTGCTCAATAGACCTGCGGTAAAAGCGGTTGTTGAACGATGCGAAATGATGCATCGAGCCCTTCCACTGCTCGTAGATGTCCTTGTGGCATTGACCGCACAGTTCCGAATCCATGAAGAAGTCGGACGGAATCACCTTGCCGGTATTGGTGCGGGCCGACGAAGGCCAGAACGGGGAACGCGGGCCGTCGCCTTCCGCCGTCATCGCCAGGGGCACCTCTTTCGGATTGCGAATGCGATTTTCGGGCGTACCCCATCGGACCCCGCCGGCCGCCAATGCCAGCAGCGCCAGACTAACGCGCCAACGGGGCAGCAGAATCGCCAGCCCGATCACCCCGAGCGCGATGTGCGCCCACAGCGTGACGCGGTGATCGGTGGTAGCTCCGGCGAAAATCAAGTAAACGCCGAGAATCCCGGCCAAAGTCAGGGGCACGACTTTCGGGCTGCGTTTCCATTGAAAACCCAGCCAGAGAACCACCGCCGCGCCAAGCGCCAAATGCAGCACCACATTGGCGACGTAAAAGACATTCGGCAAAGGCAGCGCCGCGACGTAGGCTGCATTCAACGCCATAAGCACGAGGAGCCAGGTCATTTCGTGCGCCCTTCTTCGAGGGGCCGCAACAGCCGTAGAGCCGGCCGCGTGTTGTAGCTCTGCCGATATTGCTGATGCGTGGCATCCATGGGGAAATGTTCGCCGGCCGGATAAGGATAACTGCTCATCCCGTGAAACGGCAGCGGCTCCACCGTGGTGGAGTAAGCTGTGTTGGCATCCCGATCCTTCGCCCAGCCATCCACTTTCAGCAGAAAATCGCGCGCCCAGCCAGGCGGCACGGCAGGCAACGCGTTCGCCGCGAAACGCAGGCGTAATTCATCGCCTGATCCCATGATCACCAAGCGATCATCAACGCCTAACAGGATCTCACGCACGTCGCCGTAGCGGGTATATTGGCCGGGCGTGGGATTCCAGAACGAGGTGGGCGATACGGAGGCGTAGAGAAACGTGTCGGGTTGCTTTCGTTGCGGGTGGATCCTGGCTTCCGAAAATCCGCGGAAACGCAGATCCGCCGAGGCGAGGGGCGCAAGGGTCTGCCGCACTTCCGGTTGCTGCGCGCCTTCACTGAGGAAAACTTCATCCCAATACACGCACAGGCTGGTCACGATGCGCAGCTTGCGGCTGGCGGCAGGAAAACGCAAATCGACGGCGATGGTTTTGGGTTTGCCGGCCGGCATCCCCATATCGTCGTTGACGGTTTTCCATTGCCCGGCGGAGTCTTGCATCTGAAGATAGGGGTACACCAGCCCGCCTTTGGTTTCCTGCGATGCCGCACGGAACGTGCTGCCGTCCGGCCAATCCACCCAGCCGTTGAGCAGCAGGACGGCTCGGCCATCCGGCGCGGATTTCCCGAAGTCCAGCTCCAGCGTATGCAGCTTCGCCGTCCCTAATTCGGAGCGTGGAAACTGATCCGGGTATCTCTGATCTTTGGCCGCAAGTTGGGGGAGTACGTCCCGTCCCTGGTCGTCTCTCGCGGCCAGCGGATAGACGCGCTTCGTCACTCCAAACCGCCGGAACTCCGGGTAGGGCGGACTCTTGAACTTTTCGTTCGTGAAGATCTCGCTACCTGAAGGATGATCGACTGCGTACAACTGCACTTGATCCAGGTAGGAGACTTCGCTGAGTTCTTCGGTGATGCGGATATCGTACTGGCCATCCGTCACCGCCAGCTTCGAGCCGGGAATCTGCACGTATTCGGTGTGATTGACCGGGAAATAGCTTCCATCGCCATCGGCGGCGCCCAGCGGAGCGACGCCCAGGACGTCGGTAATGAACTCCATCCCTTTTCCATCCCAAGTCCAGATCATGGGGCAGGAACCGGAGAGCCTTTGCACTTCCTTGTAGGAATACGCGCGGCCCGTGGCCTGCTTCACCTCATTCTGGATCAGGCCATTGGACCAGGTGATGCGAACGGCGTCCACGGTCCGGTACGCTCCCACATCGAAAAGCAGCGGCACTCCGGCATAGGTCTGCTTGCGGTACAGCTCACCGGCTTTAATCTCCACCTCGGCGTCTTGCGCGAGTCTGAGGCTCTTCACGCCTTCCAGACGAATTCGAATCCAACGACTGGCCGGGCGGGTGCGATTCATCCGAACATGCAGCTTGCCGTCCGCTGAGATGCGAGCCTGATCCAGGCGTCCATCGTTGTCAAAATCCGTTTCCACGGGCGCGGCATCGGCCAGGGCGCCCTGGTAGGCCTCCGTCAGATAGCGGCCGCCGAGCTGGTCGCGATACAGAACGGCGGGCCGGCCGCTGTAGAAAACCGCGAGATCGAAAGCTTTGCTTTCAGGGTCAACGCGGAGCTTAACCGCGCCGGTGGGGCGTCCCGCGGCGAAGGGGAAATCCGCCGTGCGCTCCGCGAAGCCCGCCGCGCCCTCATTGCGCTCCAACGCCCCTGAACCGCCGAGCAAGACCAGGTCAAGATCGTAGTCATGGTCATAGTCGATCCACACGGCGCGCTCGAAGCGGCGCTCCGGAAAAGCAGCCGGACTGGCCGTAAAGCGGCCTTTGGTGTTGCGATAGAGCAGCGGACCTTTCTCCGTCAACACGCACAGGTCCATCAAGCCGTCATTGTCGAAATCGCCGGGCGCCACGAACAATACGCCCGTAATGCCCGCCAGTCCGGCATCCGGCGCACGTTCCACGCCACGACGGTAAAGGGAGATGCCGCGGGTGGACCACGCCAGAAGGTCCACATCGCCCGTACCGTTTGCATCGATCGCCGCCAGTCCCGCGGCGCGCGGATCGCCGAGATCTTCCAGAATCCGATCCTGGTAGACGGGGTTGGCGGCGGTCGACGGAGTAACGGGAACCGGCGGATCGTAGATCTCGGCATAGCTGCACCAATCCACGTCTTCGGCAATCACGGCTCCCTCGGCCTGCTTCTTCAGGCGCTGAAAGGCTTCCAGAGCGCGGGCGGCCTCCTCGGTGCGGCCGGTCTGGCGATACACGTTGTAGAGCTGAAACTGTGGGGCGGCGAGCAGTGGATTCAGTTGGCTGGCGCGTTCAAGCTGAACGCGTGCTTCCTCCAGACGGCCCTGGGTTCTGTAGAGTGTGCCTAGTTGATAATGTGCGATGGGTTCGTCCGACACCAGCGAAATCATTCGCTCGAACTGCGCGGCGGCGCGCTGATCGTCGCCCGATTTCTTGTGGTACAGACCAAGATTGAACCAGGTGTGCGGAAGAGTGGGGTCGCGCTGCTGCACCTGCTCCAGCTCTTTGACGCCCTCCTCGGTTTTCCCCGCGCGCAGCAGCGCCAGCCCGTAGTTAAGCCTCTCGCGATTGGAGCCGCCCGCCAGTTCCAGGGCTTTCTTGAACTCCACGACGGCCTCTGCCTGGGTGGTCGGGTTCTCATAAAAAGCTTTCCCCAGATTGCGGTATTGCGCAAGGCGCTCCTCACGGCTGGGACCGCCGCCTGCCCCTAGTGACAATAGGACGAACAGCAGGACCAACAGCAATGCGATCGAGCTAACGCGGACACGAAGAGTCATGGCAGGGTGGTCGGCGGATGCAAGGCTGCGATCAGGGAACGACGTGGACCCAGCCGTTCGCAAGGGCGGATGGAGTCTGCGCCACTGTCCAAACGGCCTTTTCACACTACCTGCCCCGAAATGTATTATGTCGAAACAGTACACCTGCGTCAAGGCTGGCGAGGACACCAACAGATGACGGCGGATAGCGATTCTCCTGGGCGACGAGCCGGTTCCTCAAAGAACGCTCCAAAGCAAGCAAGTTCTGAAGAACGCCAGCCTTTGTCCGGATGCCTCGGCTCTTGAAGTCTGGCACCTAGTGCTATAAAATGAACCAAGGCGCATTTGTGCGAATTTTTAAATCTAGGAGTTTGTTGAAAAAGGCGATTTTGCGGTGGAATCCGTGGGCCGTAACCCAAGCTCCGCAGGATTCCGGTCGGGATTCTGGTCAATCGACTCATCGGGAGCGGCGCGAGAGCGCCACATCCGATTTCGTTTGGCCCCTTACGC
>SHUN01000040.1 GCA_009697495.1 Bryobacterales bacterium
CTCCGCCGCCACTCTCGCCGCGCTGCCCGAGCTGAAATACATCGGCGTACTGGCCACCGGCTACAACATTGTCGACGTCGCCGCCGCGCGCGAACGCGGCGTCATCGTCACCAACGTGCCGACCTACGGCACAAACTCCGTAGCCCAAATGACCATGGCTCTGCTGCTCGAACTCTGCCATCAAGTGGGCCGCCACAGCGAATGTGTCCGCTCGGGCGAATGGAATCGGAATCCCGATTGGAGTTTCTGGCGCAGCCCGCAAATGGAGCTGGCCGGCAAGCAGTTCGGCGTCGTCGGGTTCGGCCGCATTGGGCGGCAAGCGGCCGTTGCCGCCGCCGGTCTCGGAATGAAGATCGCCGCCTATGACGCCAAGCCCGGCGAACCGCTGGCCAACGCGGATTTCCAGTGGATGGATCTCGATGCGTTAATCGCCACGTCCGACGTCGTCAGCCTCCACTGCCCGCTGTTCCCGGACACGAAGGACCTCATGAACGCGGCGCGCATCGCGGCCATGAAGCCGTCAGCGTTCCTGCTGAACACCTCGCGCGGACCGCTCATCGTCGAGCAGGATCTGGCCGACGCGTTGAACAACGGCGTCATCGCGGGTGCCGGCATCGACGTTGTGCCGCAGGAACCGCCCGTCAATGGCTCGCCTCTCTTCAGCGCGAAGAACTGCATCGTGACGCCGCACATGGCCTGGGCCACGCTGGAAGCGCGCGGCCGGTTGATGGATGTCGCCGTCAACAACGTGCGCGCCTTCGTCCATGGCGCTCCGGTGAATCAGGTCGGTTAATATTCCAGCAGGAACTTCCGCCGCTCTTCGACAAACTGCTTCAACCCCATATGGGGACGCGAGCCGAACGGCCCCATCGCGGGATAGGAAGTCTCCTCGGCAACCGCTTTTTCAAAGGCTTCGGTCGAATACAACTTCCGCGTGTCTTTCTTCACATCCGCCAGCAGCAGCGCCTGATAGCCCGTGGCGATAGGCCCCAATTTGTTCCAGTCCAGCCAATTCGTGGCGATGTCGCGAATGTAGCCCAGATATTTTTTCCGCAGCGAAGGCACTGCCAGCAGCTTGCCGATTAACGCCTTATTCGGATCGTCCGATCCGGCAAACGGATCGAGCGTGGCATTCTCCGGCGGCGGCGTAAAGCCAGGCGGCGGACCATTCCGGGGAGGACCTCCCGGACCAAAACCCGGCGGCGGACCGCCAGGACCACCCGGCCCCCGAGGCCCGCGCGGCCCCCCCCGGCCCATCATTTCCGCCGGCGCCAGCGTCTCATTCGCGTCATGCGGAAACAAATGAAACTTGCCCTTCTCGTCAAGGTAAATACTGTAATCGCTCGCCCGCGTCCAATACCCGTCGTTATTGATCAACGCCTTATCCAGCGCCAGAAATTTCAATGCGCCGTCGATATCGAGAATCGGCTCCAGCGCGGCTTCCAGCTTATCCGGCGGTGTCTGATTCAGTACTTTGCAGAGGTTGATCAACGCCGCCCACGATTTCGGACTGTCCTTCGACTTGATTTCATACAACTTTTTATACGCCGCCGGATCGTCGCCGGCATACGCGAGTCCAGCGCGCCCCATTGGACTGCCCGGCGTCTTCCACCGCGCGCCCTTCGAAGTCTTAAACCACTCCTGCACAAAGTCGGAATTATACTGCTGCACGCTGGGATACACTCCCCAGCTTTCGCCGTTAATCACCACGCGCATGAAATTCGCCTTCGGCGCCGGAATGTAGTTCCGCGCGATCTCCAAATACAGCGCCGAGCGCAGCATCGTCGGATCCCCGTTGGCGTTCAGCAAATTCAGCGTCCGATAACCGCCCAACCGCTGGTCTTCATTCGTGAAGTCGAGCGAAATATTCAGCGAGCGCTTTCGCCCCGCCGGCGTCATCATGTACGACGAAGCCCCTCGGAAATGCACGCCAACGCCCGGATACACTTTGCCATCGACGGTCAGCTTCGCCGACACTTCCACATCGGTGTGATAAAACGCTTCGAGCTCTTTTTCCCAATCCGCGTTCTCAAACTCCAGGAAAAGCGTCCGCAGCGCCTTGGGATCATAAAGTGCTTCCGCGCCGTAGCTCTTCACATCTTTCGGCGAGAGCTTTGGCCCTGGCTGAGGAGGCGCGGGCGGATCGCCGCCGCGCCCGAACCGCATGCCCCGCGTCGGCTGGGTCGCCAAAAACTCCCGAGCCGCCGCGCGCTCCGCGGCATTCAGCCGCTTGTCCCCGTTCTTGTCGAAATCTTTCAAGAGTTCCCGGCGCTGCCCCATCGGGCCGCCCGGCCCGCCAAATCCAAATCCACCCGGAGGCCCGAAGCCCCCTGCTGGCGGAGGCTGCGCCAGCAACACCGCCGCGCTCGCGGCCAGCAATACGAAGCTGTGATTACTCATCAAAAATCTCATTCCGTTTCCGATCCGCCCGCCGTCAGGCCCACATCGAAAATCCCATCCATCCGGTGCAACTGTTTCACCAGTTCTTCCGGGCTCTTCTTCTTGTCCAACGTAATTTCATATTCCGCTTCCAGCGATGTCCCTTGTTTCGCCGTCGACATCGACAGCAGCCGCCGTGGCCCATTGCCCAGCACTTGCTCCAACAGCGGCTCCAGCTCCGTCCCCACGCTCACGCGCAGCTTCAGTACCATCGTTGGTGCCCCCGGACCCGCCGGGCGTCCCTCGCGCCACGCCAGCGCAAACGACGCGCCCCCGCCCACCAGAATTCCCAGCACCGCCACCCACGGCTGCTGCGAACCAACCGCCATTCCCACCACCACCGCGAAGATCACAAACGCCGTGTCGCGCGTGTCCCGCACCACGGTTCGAAATCGCACGATCGACAACGCTCCCACCAGGCTGAACGCCCGCGCCACGTTGTCGCCAATCACCTGTGTAACCATCGCGATCAACACCGCCAACAGCACCAGCGTGGTCGGCAACGACGCCGCCGATTCTTCTCCGCTGGTCGTCCGCGAATAGATCCACGACACCACCCAACCCAGCACCAGCGCCGCCAACAGCCGCACGAACACTTCCCACGGATCGGCGGCGGCGCTCTCCGAAAGCGCCTTGGTCAGGAAATCAGGCAAAGTGCCTCCACAGCCATCCGGTACTTTGACGACGCCTGCGGCCGTAGATCGAACTGTTGCATCAGCCCTTTGAACATACCCGGAATTTCAGCCTTGTACTTCAACTCCAATATCCGCTGGTTTGGCAGCAACGCAATCGCGCCCTCCAAGTCTCTAAAAGCATACTCCCTCGCCGGCGCCGCGCGCAGGTCATGATCCAAGGTCAGCCGCATAGGGCCCGTCTCGCTAACCGCCAATCGCGCCATCCGGTTATACGAAATCTGGCAAACGGGCCGCAACCGCCGCGCCTGTTCCCGCTGATGGAACCAATGTCCCGCCCACCGCTTCGGCGTCTCAGCGTGTTCCAGCCACTTCACTTCATCCAAATCGACGATCGACCGCATTTTGCCCACGCGATTTCGCGTCTTTATTTTTCGCTCCAGAAAAATGCACTCGCTCTCGCCGTACCGCCTTACACGATACTTACTGCGGCCAAAAGACCCCCGCCGCTTATAAACGGCAAAGTCCTCGGTTTCCAAATAAAGGCTCGTAACCCGGTACTCATCCCCAGCCAGACCGCCCGCATGCGGATCTGGCGACATATTCGCCCGCGACCACTCGCGAATGGCATCCGCGCAGCCCGGTGAGATCAAAAACTTCATCTCTTGAACAAATGGCCGGCTTTCTCGCATTTCGGTCAATGGCTGACTGGTTAACACAAAGAACTTACGGATTTTGTAACAGAGATGTTACGCGGTTTACATTTCTTTACGTGCCAGCCGCCAGAACCGCCGCCGCAATCCGGTCGCCCATTTCGTGCGTCTTCAACACGCCGCCCACATCGGGCGTTCGCGCCGAAGGGTCGGCCAAGATGCTCTCGACAGCCCGGTGCAGCAACCGCCCGCCCTGCTTGGACGCCTCGCCTGGAAGCCAGTCCAGCATCATCGCCGTCGACAGTATCATCGCCACGGGGTTCGCAATCCCCTTGCCGGCGATGTCCGGCGCCGTGCCGTGGCTCGGCTGAAACACAGCGTATTTGTCGCCGATGTCGCCCGACGGCGCCATGCCCATCCCGCCCACCAGGCCGGAGGCAAGATCGGAAAGAATGTCGCCGAACATGTTCTCCGTCACCATCACGTCGAAGTCTTGCGGACGGCGCACCAGGAATAGCGCGGCCGCGTCGACATAGACAGATTCCGTCGCCACATCCGGATACTCCGCGGCCACTTGCTGAAAAATGTGCCGGAAATACGCCATCGTCGGCAGCACGTTCGCTTTATCGACCAGCGTCACTTTCTTCCGCCGCTCACGAGCCAGTTTGAACGCCGAATGAAACAGCCGGACCGACGCATGGCGCGTCACCCGCATTGTGTCCTGGGCCATGTCGCCGTTCAAATCCGCGCTGCCATGCCGCCCGAAGAATAGCCCCTCGGTGTTCTCGCGAATCAGCACCAAGTCAATATTCGCGCCATTTTTGAGCGGCGAGTCATCGGCGTGATACGTCCGAATGGGCCGCAAGCCGCAGTAGAGATCCAGGATCTCCCGAATATCGATCTGCGGCGTCATCTCCTTCCCATCCGGCCAGCGCACGCCGGGCAGCCCCATGGCGCCCAGCAGGATGGCGTCGTAGTCCTTCATTCGCTCCATCGTCGCCGGCGGCAGCGGGTCGCCGCCGCGCAGGAACTCATTGGCCCCTACGGACATTTCGTCGCAATGGAAGCGCAGTTCAGGAATCGCGGTCTCCACCGCGCGTAGTGTTTTCAGGCCTTCGGCGGTCACGTCGGGGCCAATGCCGTCCCCAGGAAGGACGGCGATTCGGAAGTCAGTCATATTTTTTTTTAGCGCAACAGTTTGCGCGTCTCCTCAGAGTCGGGCAGCACACAGCGGAAGCCGACGATTTCGCCGCCCGGGCCCTTGTTGCGGAACGAAATGCGCAGGTGTAGCTTCGGGTCGCTGTTCCAGGAACCGCCGCGCACCACCCATTCCTTACCGCTTGCGGGACCTTTGGGATCTTCCTTTGCCGATTCGGCGAAATACGTCTTGCTGTAGTAGTCCGAAGTAATTTCCCACAGGTTGCCGGACAAGTCGAACAATCCGAAACCGTTCGGATCGAATTGGCGCACCGGAGCCACGAAGTCAAACCGGTCATTGCCCTGTTTGCCATGAAAATTGGCTTTGTCTCGGGCAGTTTCGGCGTTCAGCGGGACAATTTCATTGGCCTTCCCGCCGCGCGCGGCGTACTCCCATTCTGCTTCGGTCGGCAGACGGCCGCCGGCCCAATTGCAGAAAGTCTCCGCATCTGCCGGGGACATATTTGCCATCGGCAGATTCGTCTGGTTCCAGCCCTTGCGGTCCAATGGCGCGCGCGGCATCTTGCGTTTCGGCGTGGCCGTGTCGGCGAACTTCTGATACGCCTCCACCTGCACCTCGGTCTCGCCCATCCAAAAGGCCTTGGTGATCGTCACTTCATGCTGCGGCTTTTCGTGATCCTCGCACTTGTTGTCGCCCGAGGCGCAGCCCATCAGGAATTTGCCCGCCGGGATGAAAACATACGGCTGGCGGTCCCGCGAATTCACGCGGTCTTTGCTGATGAACTCGTCCACGGCCTTCACTGGCGCTACTTTCGGCGGCGGCGGCGGCTCGGTGAACCGGAACGGCTGCGTGCTTTGCGTGAGATAAAACGGATTCAGGTTCTTCGACTCGGCGGCAACCTGACTCTGCGCGCCGGTCAGCAGTTCAACCAGCGTTGTGCCGGGTTTGCGGATCAGCGCCGAGACATGCTTGGTGAACAGGCCGCTTTCCGTAGCGCTCAACGGCAGCGGCACGGCGTTCATCGCGGTGCTGGAGAGATAAGCAATTTCGCGAATGTCGGTGAGGTCCGGCAGCGCCAGGCCAGGCCCCGTGGCGATCGCCAACAGGTCCGTGGCCTGCGTCGTCGCGTCGATCAAAATCATTTTCAAGCCGATCTGCTTCTCGTCCAGAATCTGCATGAAGCCGGTAAGCGAACGCGCTCGATACTGGACAGGGCCTGTTTTCTTGGGATCGAAATCGATGGGCACTAGAAAGTTGTCGCCATTGGCTTGCATGGCGTAGCCGAAGTAATAGAAGAGCAGCGTGTCGCCCGGCTTTACAGCGGCCAGCAAGAGGCGGTCGAGGTCCTTTGCCAACTTGTCCTGCGTTAAATTTCGCTCCTCTCGAACGGCAAATTTAGCGGCGACCAGAGCGGCTTTCAACTCGTTCAACCCGGCGTCGTTAACGCTCAGCGGGCGGACGCTCTGGTATTCAGAGTTGATCAGCAGAAATGCCTGGCGCGATGGGGCTTGCCCCATGGCCAACGGCAACCACAATAGATTGAATATCGAAAGCGAAATACGCATCGGCGGTTGCCTAAATTCTACAACGCTTTCAACCTAATCCCGAACAGTCCATCGAATCTGGACCAATGAGATCGACGCCGTGCTCTGATTCACCAGCACCATTCGCGAAAAACGATCGGCCGGCGAAGGCGCCGATTCGAGCGCGACGCCTTGCGTCCGTACCTCCACGTTGATCGGCACGTCACCCGGGAAAATCTGTCCGCTTGCGTTCCCGCCGCCGCTGGTGACACCGTTCTTCGTAATCGTAATTTTCTGGCCCGGAGCCAAGTCGCCCACCCAGGTAATATTGCCGCGCCGCAAGCCCGCGTACGTGCCCGCAGGCGTGGGCGGCGGCGGTATTTCTTTGGGCGATTCCTTCGGTATCTCTTTGGGCTGCGGCGTGGGATCTGGCTTCACCGGCGTCACCACCGGAGGCGGGACGACCGGCCTGTCCGCCTCGCGCACGCGCAGCGAAACCGGAACGCGATGGATGACGTTCGCCACACCCTCAGCGGCTATGATCACTTCGCCTTGATACGGTCCGGGCGCCAAGCCCTCAGCGGAAACAGAGACGCTTACCGATGCCGGCAGCGTGGAGGACACCGGCGAGATGCGCAGCCAACTGCCACGCCCGCGCGTGGCCACACTGACTCGGCTCACGCCCGTGCCCCGCACGTGAAGCACCTTGCTATCGGACTGGCCCGAGCCTTGGCGAGCTTCGAACGTCAACAGATCGAGATCGGTGGCCAAGCTGCCGCCCTGCGGCGTAACCGCCTGTCCGGCGTGTGGAAGAATGCGCATCGTGACATTCACTTCGCGCGTCTTCGGCGCCGCGCCAGTGGCTTCTATCGTGACCTTTCCTTTGTACTCGCCCGGCGTCATCGCCGACGGCGAAATCGCCACCGCGAACTGGCCCGGAGTGGCCGTCTGGCCCGGATCGACAGTCAGCCAGCTCTGGCTGCTGACGGCCTTCAACGGCACCGCGCCGCCGGTGCTGGACAGCGCAATCTGCTTCGGCTCCGGCAACCCTTCGCCCAGGCGCCACTGAAAGGTCATCTTATCCGTGGAGGCCGACCAAGCCGATTTGGACTCCTTCGGCCCGCGCAGCATCAAAAAAACACCGGCGGCGATGGTGAGCAGCACACCGAGGAACAGACCCGCCTTGACGCCGGAGTAGATGGACGGCACCGGCACCTGAATCGATGTCGCCCCAATCGCATGCAATCGCTGATCGGCCCATTCCATCAACCCGCGAGCTTGCGCGTCATCGGGAAATTCCGCCAACAACACCGCCGCCGCCTCTTTCACTTGCTGCGGCTGGTCGGCCCGGCGCTTGGCTTCCAGATCACTTACGCGCGCCGCGTAGTTTTGTCGTTTGATGTGCGCGCCGCGGGCACGGTTTAACTCGTCCAAAGCGGCCACGGTTTCGGCATCGTCGGAATTTGAATCCAACAAACCGCGCAGGAGGGCGGCCGCTTCGTCGAACGAAGAACGGCCCAACAATTCCTGCGCTTTCTTGAGCGTCTTCGCGCGTTCACCGGCCAGCTTCTCGCGCTCGTTCGCCAACCGCTGCGTGAGCTTCGCCACCTTCTTATCACCGGGCTTCATCCCTGCCGCCGAGCGCAACGCCGTCTCGGCCAGTTCCAGCCGCCGTGTGTTCAGGTGCTGCTCAACCCGCTGCAGGGCCTCCACGAAAACCGATTCCGATTCCACCGCCTGCTGCAACCGCAACAGCCGCGCGTCCCGCGGATGCGTCGCCAATTCCTGCAGCAAACGTTCTTTCGCTTCGGCCACCGCCCCCTTGGCCATCAGTTGCTCAATCCCCTGCGCCATCGAGTCCATCTCAGCCAACCGCCGCTTGAGATCCAACTCCTCCGACAGCCGCCGCAGCGCGGACTGCTCTCCTATCTGGAGCGTGGCATCGTCAATCTCCCGGCGCGCAAAGTCGAACTTTCCGCCTTCAATGGACTGCGCGATTCGCTCCATCCGCGCCGAAATATCCCCGGCCCGTTTCCGCTCCGCGGCCCTCGCCGCCAATCCCGCGAGCGCCGAAATCAGCTCCGGATCGCCACTGAGAAGCCGCAGCCCCTCCTCCAACGCCGCCATCGCTTCGGCGTCCTTTCCCTGCTCTTCCAGCCGCCTCGCGCCGCCTAGAATCTCTTCCTTCCGCTTCCGCGACTGCTGCTCGCTCAGCCCTCGTTCCAAGCTGTCAAGCAACGCCGCTAATTCCGGCTCCGCCGGGTACTGCTCCATTGCGTCTCGCAAAACGGCGCGCGCCGCGTCCCATTGCGAGCTCGCCATCCGCTCCCGCGCCGTACTGGCCGCCTTGCTTACCGTTTCCCGCTTTTCGCGCAGCCTACGCTCGCTCTCAATTTCCTGATCCAACTCCGCCAACGCGGGCCAGTCGCCATACTTGGCGCGTATGGCTCCCACCGCCTCTCCAGCCTTCGCCAGGTCGCCTCGCTGCCGCGTCGCCCGCGCCGCGGCTATGGCCGCATCGCGTTCCTTCCGCGTCGCGTCTTCGGCCACGCCACGTTCTACACTTTCGGAAAGGGCGGTCAGTTCCGGTTCACCCGGATATGTCCCCAACGCCTCCCGCAACTTCCCGCTCGCCGCCGCCCAATCACCGCGAGCCGTCAACGCCCGAACCGCATTCGCGATGCCGTGCGCGGCTTCCCGATTTTCCTTCGCGCGCAAATCACTGCCGATGTCTTTGGCAAGTCCTACCAGCGCGGGCACGTCGCCGAACTTCGCCCGCGCCGCCTCCAGCACCTTCCCCGCTCCGGCCATGTCCCCCGACGATCGCAAGTCGCGCGCCTGCCGCAGCGTCTCATCAATGGCGCGGCGCTCATCGCGCTGGCGCACCATCTCCTGGCTTTCCGCAAGCAACGCGGTGAGATTCGGATCGCCGCTGAACTCCTGCAGCGCCCGCTCCACCAGCCCCACCGCCCGTTCCAATTCCCCGTCCCGCTGTAGAATCCGCGTGCGGTCCGTAACCCTTCGCACCGCTTCGCGCCGCTGCGCGGACTGTCGTGCCTGCCCGCACCGCTCCAGCGCCTGCAGGATCGCGGGGTCCTCCGGCGCTTCCGTGCGGAACGGCTGCAGCAGGCTCTCCGCTTCATCCACACGCTCCTGGCGTATTAACCCATCGGCGTCGACAATGGCGCGCGCAAGGCGTTCCCGTTCCCCTTTGGCTTTTAACCCCGCCTCTGCCTCCTCCATTGCCGCCAACACTTCCGGCGGTTCGCGCAACCGCTTGCACGCCTCCTTCAACAGCGTCAGCGCTTCTTCGAAGGAACCGTGCTGACTCAACTCTTGCGCGTTACCAACAATCTGCTCCACTTCCCGACGCCGCTCCTGATTGTCGAAGGCATGCTGCACCCGCGTCATCACTTCGCGCGCTCGCTGATTCGTGGGATCCACTGCAAACGCCTGGCGCACAAATTCATGCGCCGCTTCAAAGTTCTTATTGTCCGCCAACCCCGCCGCGGTTTCGGCCAGCTCCTGCGCCCGCTTATACTGGCCAACCGAACCTCTCGCCATTTCCAGCAGCGATCGGATTTCAGCGTTCGCCGAGTCCAGGCGCAAGGCGTTTTCAAAGGACTGAATCGCCTCGGCGTACCGCTTCTGCGACAACTGCTCCTGGCCCGATTTTTTAAATGCGCTGACCTTGGGAACGATGGCCTGCTGTTGCGCCATGGTTTGAATCCGCTCCCGTAGTTTGCGCGCCTGCACATTCATCGGCTCGAGATCCAGAATGCGGCGCATCACCTTCAGCGCTTCCTCGCCCTTCTCCTGTTCAAACAACGCCTGGGCTTGCGGCAGCAGTTCGGCGGCGCGCTGGCGGCGCATGTCGAGCAGGATCGGCCCGACATCGAGTTGGAACTCGTGCAGATTCTGATAACGCAGGTCCCGGTCCTTCGCCAGCGTCTTCATGATCATCTGGCTGAGCGCTTCCGGGCAGTCGGGAACCAGGGAGGATGGCGGCGGCGGCTCCACCGTTGTGATGCTGTAAAGGATCGCCGGAGTCGACGAGCCCTCAAAGGGGAAACGCCCGGTGAGAAACTCGTAATAAATCACGCCGAAGGCCCAGATATCGCATAGCGCGTCCACTTCGGCGTCCCGGAACTGTTCCGGACTCATATAGTTTAGCGTTCCCACCAGGAAGCCCGCCTTGGTCATGCGCGTGCTGCCGGCTCGTGCGAGCCGCGCGATGCCGAAGTCCAGCAGCTTTACCAGATTGTCCTTCAGCACCATGACGTTGCTGGGCTTAATGTCCCGGTGGATGACGTGGTTCTCATGGGCGCAGTGCAGCCCGGCCGCCACCTGCTGCATGATCTCTACTTTTTCCAGCAGCGTCATCGGCCGACGTTCAGTGATGAGTTTCTGGAGTTCCTCTCCCTCCAAATATTCCATGACCAGAAACTGCGAGCCGTTCTCTTCGCCGAATTCATGTATGGTGACCAGATTCGGGTGATGCAGGTTTCCGGCCGTAGTGGCTTCCATTTTGAAGCGCGTCAGGAACTCCGGGTCGTTCGCATCCGGCAGCAGTACTTTGATCGCCACGACGCGGCCCACAGTGGGGTCAAAGCCGCGATATACGCGGCCAAATCCACCGCGGCCGATCTCGGCCTGAATCTCATATTTGCCGATCCGTTCGCTCATCGATGCCTGCCCTTATCAGCGGAAAAGACGGTCGCGGCCGCTGTCGATTTCCCGCGGTCGGCGGATTCCGCAAATGCCCGCACACGGCGCCGCGCCCGGCCAGGAGGAAGGCGAAAACCCGCCGCCTCCGCTATCAATCGTTCTACGCGGGGGAAGTACACGTTTAAGCATTATCATACCGCTGAAAAAATGATGCCGGACAATCGCGATTTTCCGCTTTATCCTGAATTATGCACAGGATCAGCGCCCGAGCTCTGATTCTGCTCGGTTGCCGCGACCGGTAATTGAGTAAGTCAGTTCGATTGTTGTAACTTCACCTCCGCTGCCGAAACACCGATCCCGCCAAGCCCAGCGTCGAAGTTACTGACTT